>NZ_JBWJVK010000021.1:0-68611 GCF_056428945.1 Flavobacterium sp. GNP010
TCGTTTTGATCTAACAAAAGATAAAAGGTACACGCTTTCCCTTACTTCTTTGAACATCATCGAGCAAGTTCAAAATCCGTTATCTATAAAAGTATACATACAGGGGGATTTGCCTGCCGAATTCAAACGTTTACAACAAGAAACGAAACAATTACTAGAAGAATTTCAGGCATACAACTCCAATATTGTTTTTGAATTCGTAGATCCTTTGGAGAACGAGGACGCCAGCATGGACAATATTAAAGACTTGTATCGAAAAGGGCTTACGCCAATAAACATAACCGTTGACGACAAAGGAAAGCAATCCCAAGCGATGGTTTTTCCTTGGGCAATTGCCGTTTATGACAATAAGGAAGTAAATATTCCACTGCTGAAAAATATTATGGGCGCCTCAACTACACAAAAAGTGATTGGCTCTGTGCAACATTTGGAATACTCCATTGCCGAAGCGCTCAATAAGATTACTAAAGCCAAACAAAAGAAAATCGCTGTTATAAAAGGAAACGGTGAATTGCAGGATATTTTGATGGCTAAATTTCTTTTGCAAGTTCGCGAAAGTTATTTTATCGGGCCTTTTACTTTAGATTCGGTTGCAAAAAGTCCTATTGCAAGTTTGCAAGCTTTAGAGAAATATGACTTAGCTGTTATTGCTAAACCTACTGAAACGTTTACCGATGCTGAGAAACAAGTTTTAGATCAGTTTATCATGAACGGAGGGAAAACTTTATGGCTGATTGACCAAGTCTCAGTAGAAATGGACAGTTTATACAATCCTTCTGGATCTACTTTGGCGTATCCACGAGATTTAAACTTGAATGATATGTTCTTTAAATACGGCATTCGAATCAACCCTGATTTAGTAAAAGATGAACAAGGAAGTCCCATAAAACTAGCTACCGGAGAACAAGGAAGTGCAACACAATTTCAAGAATTTAATTGGAAATTTGCGCCCCAAGTGTATCCAAACAGTTTGCATCCGATTGTGAAAAATTTAGGAGGAATCAAATTTGATTTTGCAAATCCTATCGATACCTTAAAAAACGGAATTAAGAAAACCATACTGTTGGAATCCTCACAATATTCGAAAAAAATAGGAACCCCAACAACGATAAATCTAAACATAGTTGCCGAAAAAACTTCGCCAAACGATTATTTAAACACAGGAAAGATTCCATTATCGGTTTTATTGGAAGGATCATTTCATTCCATGTTTGAAAACAGAGTTCTACCCTTTGAACAAAACACGTTTAAAGCAATAGGACAAAAAAACAAAATGATTGTGATTTCTGATGGTGATTTAATAAAAAACCAATTGGATAAAAACTTCCAACCCATAGAACTGGGCTACGATCAAAGGTCAGGAAATTTGTATGATAACAAAGATTTCCTAATCAATTGCGTCAATTACCTATTGGATGACAACGGACTTATTAACATTCGAAGTAAAGATCTTGATTTGCCTTTATTGGATAAAGAAAAAGTTTATGAAAACTACACCCAAACACAAATCCTAACTATCGGACTTCCAATTCTAATTTTAATACTTTTTGGTGTTGTGTTTACTTTCGTTCGAAAAAGAAAATACAGCAAATAGATGTTAATAAAAAAGTTTCCAAACTAGAATAGTTTACGATATATTTGTATCCTATATCGTGTTTCGAAATAAAAGGAATACCATAAAAAATAAAACAAAACAGATGAAATTTATAGTATCGAGTTCGTACTTATTGAAACAATTACAAGTTTTAGGTAACGTTATCAACAGCAGTAATACCTTGCCTATTTTAGATAACTTTTTATTCGATCTAGACCATAATGTATTAACGGTTTCTGCTTCTGATTTAGAGACAACTATGTCTGCAACTTTAGGAATTGATTCAGAAAGTAAAGGAAGCGTTGCTGTCCCTGCAAAATTGCTATTGGAAATCCTTAAAACATTCCCAGAACAGCCGTTAACTTTCACCGTTGAAGAAAACAGTACGATTGAAATTAGTTCTAATTCTGGAAAATATGCTTTGGCATATGCTCCTGGTGATGAATTTCCAAAATCGGTTAATTTAGATGATCCTTCTGTAACACTCGTCCCTGCTGATGTTTTGGCAACTGCAATAAGCAAAACTATTTTTGCTGCCGGAAATGATGATTTACGTCCGGTTATGTCTGGAGTATTCTTCCAGTTTTCTCCACAAGGATTAACATTTGTTGCCACTGATGCGCACAAATTAGTGAAATATGCTCGTACGGATGTAACGGCTTCTCAAGTGGCTGATTTCATTATGCCAAAGAAACCTTTGAACATTTTAAAAAATATTCTTGGAACTTCAGATGCTGAAGTAAAGATTGAATACAATGATTCGAATGCTACTTTTTCTTTTGATAATTATGTTTTAATGTGTCGTTTAATTGACGGAAAATATCCAAATTACGAAGCGGTAATTCCAAAAGAGAATCCAAATAAATTAATGATTGACCGTTCTCAATTTTTGAGTTCTGTGCGTCGTGTAGCGATATTTTCGAATAAAACTACACACCAAATTAGATTGAAAATTGCTGGTGCTGAATTGAATGTATCTGCAGAAGATATTGATTATTCAAACAAAGCCGAAGAAAGATTGACTTGTGATTACCAAGGTGATGATATGCAAATAGGCTACAACTCTCGTTTCCTGACAGAGATGTTGACTAATTTGCAATCTGATATGATTATGCTTGAAATGTCATTACCAAATAGAGCCGGAATTTTAACTCCAGTTGATGGATTAGAGGAAGGCGAAACTGTTACCATGCTTGTAATGCCTGTAATGCTAAACAGCTAAGATTACCATTTGATATACGCTATTAACCAAACCACTTTTATATTTAAGAAACCGTCTCGATAAATCGAGACGGTTTTTTGTTTTTATGTGTTTCACTTTATGTTATTCTAAACAAGGCTAAATTTCATTGTGTTTTCCTTTTCGATGATTAATTTCGGCTGCTTGCATTAGTGGGTTTGCTTCGTTCGTTGCAAAGACAAACCGCACATGGATATAATTAGTGTGAAATCTAAGAAGTCTATTAATTTAAACTAAATAACGCCCATTTTTTTCATTAAAAATGTAGCGCTTCTATTTTTACAAATTCCATCATGTAACTTGTAATCAAAATGGAGTTCATTATCGACAATCTCTACTTCAAAGCATTTATTGGTTAGTATATTTGGATATTCATTTGTTGTCAAGCAAACTTCTATATCGTGCGTTGCAATGGCTCCAATTGCTTTTTTCGCAATCACTTTTTTGACTACTTCAATTGTTCCATTTCGTTTATCATCAGAGTTTGTTCCGCGCAATATTTCGTCCAATAAAACAAATGCAGGTCTATTTTCGAGCTCGTCCATGATTTGCTTTAGGCGCTTTATTTCAGCAAAGAAATACGATTCACTATCGGACAACGAATCGGATAATCGCATCGAAACCAAAACGGGTAACGGATGCACATTCGCTTGGCTTGCACAAACAGGCGAACCTATTCCAGATAAAACCATATTAATTCCTAAACTTCTCAAAAAAGTACTTTTACCTGACATATTTGAACCCGTTAAAATCATAAAGGATTGTGGTTGAAAACGTACATTATTGCCTATTCTGGTTTTAGGATTTAATAACGGATGACTTAAATCTGTAAAATCAACTTCAAAATTTTCATTTAAAGTTGGGAATACAAAGTCGGGGTTATTATAGGACATGTTGGCCAAACTATTCAGCATTTCAAATTCGCCTATAACATTGAGCCATTCCTCAAGTACCTCGGCATGATCATTTTTCCATTGAATTAGCGATTTTAATACATGAAGATTAAATAAAAAAGTTCCATTAAAAACGATAGCAGTAACGAAATTTGAAATGCTATCCATCCTTGAAAACAAGTCAGCTAACTGTTTCAAATGAATACTTGCATTTTCTTTCTTGAATTTTAGTTTTTGCTGTAAAGCAACTAGTTTTTCCGACTTAAAACTTTCGTCTTCTATTTTTTGTAAAAGCAAACTATATTGGTGAATGGTTTTATCAATTGCAGTAGAATTAGCTATTTCGCATTGAATTCGCTTGATAAATCTGCCTAAAATTATTAAGTTGATTACAAATAAATACGATAAAATTGAAGCGTAAACAAGATTTGAAGATACAATATACGCAATCACAAATCCCAGAAAAAGCATTGGTGTTGCATAAGAAATGTATACGCTTGACTTGGATAACGGAATACTATTGAAAGTAGTCCACTTGAGCAAGGTTTCAAAATTTGATCGATTATCATTTCCTACTTTGGCGAAAGCCAAAAATTCCTGACGCCAATCTAATTTTTCGGATAATTCTTTGATTGCTTGTTGATTATCTCTAATTTGATCCTTTGGCAAAAGTGTCAACAATTGGTTTGCTAATCTCTTTTTACCAACATAAGTGGCGGTTCTATTACAGTTTTGAAACAATGAATGTTCTCCAAAAATATCTAAATCATAGGCGTAAGGATGTTGAAAATCAATAAATTCTAGCCCGTTTTCAAAAGGAATTTTATCTCTTTTTAAATACGCTATTTCATTTTCATTGATTGTTACTAAACTTTGATGGAGTTTTCTTTTGAATGCTAATGTCGTGTGGAAACGCATGAGAACAATAAAAGTTATAAACAAGCAAACGGCAACAACAAGAAATACAACCTCACTGTTTTGTATATAATAATAACTGGAAACAACAAAAAGAGCAATGGCAATTAATCGTAATATACTAATGCTGCTATACTGTTTGTTGATTGCTGTTACTTTTGATATAAATCGTGCTTTTTTCTCCTGATATATTTCCATATTGATTTTGATGAATCACAAATATACGAAATAGATTGCGCTATGATCTTTAAATCAATAGCTATTGGCGCTGCCATAAAGCACGATATGCTGCACTATTGCTTAAACTCCTATAATCAAGCAATTGGAATGGTTAAAATAGGAATATCAAAATGTGTTGTTATTTTTTTTGTCAAGCTTGGATTAAAAATACTTTCAAAAAAACCTCTTTTATAGGGCAACATGGTCAACACATCTACTTCTTTATAGTTTATAAAATCAATAATACTTTCCTGAACCTCATTGCTATTTACTATAAAAAAATGAAGCGGTTCTGCAATAAATTCATCTTCCCATTCTTGTATGGTTACTTTTGTAACATCTGATTCGCTCGTTTTTACATACAAACATTTCACAATAGCACCTGCATTTTTTGCTAAATGGAGAACCATTTTTAATGCTTTTTTGTCTTTGGTTCTAAAACGAGTTGTGAATCCGATAACTTCAATTTTCTTAAATTTGGCTTCTATAGGGATACAAAACATAGGAACATCTATTCCAGAAATTACAGAACCTGTATTGGTACCTATAAAAAAAGTATCCCATCCCGTGGCTCCAGCAGTTCCCATTATGACAAAATCTATTTTATCTTCTTTGATAGATTTTTTAATATTATTAAGTAAATCTCCATCCATTAATCTATGAGACATTTTTATTTTATCAAGATGACGTTCTTCTGCTATGGCTCGCAATTTTGGGATTTCATCTTTAAACATATCAAATTTCGCTAACGCTAATGAATCGTAAAGGACCGCGTAATTTTCAGGAAAAAACTGATTGTCATAAATTGGCAGCTCAAAGCTGTGCAATAAAACAAGTTCCCCATGAACTATTTTTGCAAATTCTAAAGCATGTACAAAAGCATTTGTAGCTACTGTAGAAAAATCGGTTGGAAAGAGAATTTTTTTCATTTTTACTATTCTTTTAAAGGATTCATTTACTAATAAATTTTGAGTGTTTTTCGAGTATTCGAATCAGAATTAATTTTATTCATGAATCGCCAAAATTGGTACATTGATGTGAAATGCTAATTTTTTTGAAAGACTGATTTCGAAAAGTTTATCAAAGAAATTTCTGTGATGCACATGCATTGCTATCAAATTAATTTTGTGCAAATCGGTAAAATTTAAAATAATTCCTTCCACATCTTCTCCTTTGATAGAGTGAAATGTAACTTCATTGTTTTCTACTAAAACCTTCCAATCTTCTCTGCTTTCATCTTTAATTTCATGTTGCTGAGACGCTATATACAGGCAATCAATAGGTGCTTGAAATATTTTGGCTAAAAAAAGGACTCTTATAAAAGAACCCGTATCCTCCGGTTTGTATTGCGTAATAAACAGTATTTTTTTGATAGGATAATATCTACAGTGCTCCGGTATTGCCAAAACTAATGCTGTAACATCATTCATTACTTTTGTGGCTATTGTACCGAAAAAAGTTTCTTTAAGACTAGTGGCACCTTTAGTACCCATAACTACGAAATCGAAATTTTCATTCTCTGTTATTTTTTTTATTTCTGGAACCAAATTTCCCAAAATCAAAACATGACTTATTTTGATATGAGTTAAATTGTTTTCTTCTGCAATTTTTCTTAAAATAGGAACTTCATCTTTATAGTTTTCAAAATTACTAAGTTCTGTTACATTATACATTTCATGTAAATACTCCGATACATTAACATAATTGGCTTGTGGCAATTGATACACATGCATTGTAACTATTTCGGCGTTAATGAATTCTGCCAATTTTAATGCGTAAATAAACGCGTTTCTAGACACTTCTGAAAAGTCAGTAGGAAATAGAATCTTTTTCATAAAACAATTATATTATTGAAAATCAATTATTTATATAAATTTACAAAACGAAAAACAAAACAGAATGATAATTATCAGTTTGGCTAATTTTTAACAAAAAATAAAGTCAATGGTTTAATAAGCCAGTCTTGTAGCCATGTCAATTTTGCTTACTTTTGCATCAAATTGAATTTAAATATGATACCTCAAGATTCCATAGTAGCACTAGCAACTCCCTCTGGTGCGGGTGCTATTGCAGTAATTCGAATTTCTGGACAAGATGCCATTGCAATAGGAAATTCTGTTTTTAAATCCATAAAAAACAAAGAATTAACAACCCAAAAAACGCATACGTTACATTTAGGACATATTATGGACAATAATAAAACTTTGGATGAAGTTTTAATTTCTATTTTTAAAGGACCTAATTCGTATACTGGTGAAAATACAATTGAAATTTCATGTCACGGTTCTACATATATCCAACAGCAAATAATTCAGTTGTTACTTCGAAAAGGTTGCCGCATGGCTGATGCCGGTGAATTTACCTTGCGCGCATTCTTAAATGGAAAACTGGATTTGTCGCAAGCCGAAGCTGTTGCCGATTTGATTTCGTCGGACAACGAAGCTAGCCACCAAATTGCAATGCAGCAAATGCGTGGTGGTTTTAGTAATGAAATTGCCAAACTAAGAGAAGAACTGTTGAATTTTGCTTCGCTGATAGAACTCGAATTAGACTTTGCCGAAGAAGATGTTGAATTTGCTGATAGAACTCAATTTCACGAATTGTTGAATAGGATTGAGTTTGTATTGAAACGTTTGATTGACTCGTTTGCTGTGGGAAATGTTATTAAAAACGGAATTCCAGTAGCTATTGTGGGTGAACCAAATGTGGGGAAATCAACCCTATTAAACGCTTTACTTAATGAAGAACGTGCCATCGTTTCGGAAATTGCAGGAACAACACGTGACACCATAGAAGATGAATTGGTCATTGGCGGAATTGGTTTCCGATTCATCGATACCGCAGGAATTAGAGAAACGGAAGATGTTGTAGAAAGTATTGGTATCAAAAAAACATTCGAAAAAATCGAACAAGCGCAAGTAGTCGTTTTTCTTTTTGACAGTTCTGAATTTAAAGTTTCAGGTTTAAAGTTAAAGGTAGAACTAGAAAAAATTAAGAATCAATTTCCGTTGAAACCTCTTGTAATAATTGGTAACAAAGCTGATAAATTAGAAGAAATAGAAATTATTAATTTAAGAAATGAAATTCCCGAAATCGTACTTATTTCTGCCAAAGAAAAACTGGGAGTTGAGGATTTAAAGAATCAATTACTCTCTTTTGTCAATACTGGCGCCTTACGCAATAACGAAACCATCGTGACTAATACGAGGCATTACGATTCGTTACTTAAAGCACTTGAAGAAATTACAAAGGTAAAATACGGTCTCGAAACCAACTTGTCTAGCGATTTAATGGCTCTAGACATCCGAGAGGCCTTATACCATTTCGGAATGATAACCGGACAAGTAACCAATGACGAATTGTTGGGTAATATTTTTGCTAATTTCTGCATCGGGAAATAGTACCGAAAATGTAATACATAGATTCGAAAACAAGTATTAATCGTAAATAATTGAATCTTCATCTTTATTAAAAATGATAACCTTTCTAGGATATTTTTTGGCATAATTTAAAACCAATTGCGTACTATATTGATTTGTTTTGTACGGTTTAATATGCTCTTTTATTTGATTCGAAACAGTAATGATCGCATCGGAATCTAAATAGCCCATGCCATAAAATTGTCCTTTTTCTACCAAGATACAACTACGTTCGTCAGTAGTTCTTCCTTTATCAATTATAGCAAAACTGATTCTGCTATTCAAATAAAAATCAATAGCAACTTGGATTTGATCATTGTGTAAATCCATATCAGGTAAGTAAATTATATTTTCTTGAGTTGTAAAAACTCCATCAGCCATACCGCCATATTTACAAAATCTACTATCAATATCAAATTTTTGTGCTAATTCTTGCAATAAATTTATACCACCGTACATATGATCAAATGTTTCTAAGCAATTTTGATTTTTGGCTAATTTTCCAACTGCTAGATACCTATATCCATTCCTTGCTTCGTATTCAAATAATCCGAATTTTGGTTCAAAGCGCTTCAAAGATTTATTATGAATAGGCCATAACTGCTTTATTTCACTACACTCAAGCAACAATGCCATTAATTCTGTTCCGCAAATTTCGTAAGTAATATGGTAGATATCACGCAAAAAATATTGTCTTTGCGGTGTGATTTTATGACCTCCAAAATGTGATGCTACTCGTTTTTTTATGCTTATAGCTTTTCCAATATATATTACTTTTTTGTGCTCATCGTAAAAATAATATACGCCTGGTTTATCAGGCAGTTGATCAAAATCTTCACGAGCTAAATTAGGGGGCAAGCGCTGATCTTGAGATGTTTTCTTTATCATTCCATCCATTACTTTGTCAACATCCCATTCTAGTAATCGCGAAAATAAAATTGCAGTTGCATCAGCATCTCCTCCCGCACGATGGCGGTTATCGAGATTTATTTCTAAGGTACTGCAAAGTCTACCCAAACTATAAGATGGTAATCCCGGTTTAATTTTTCTTGCTGCTCTAACAGTACACAGCTTTTTAGCGGTCCATTTTAAACCAGCTCGTTCCAGTTCGTGACGAACAAAAGAGTAGTCAAAATTGACATTATGTGCCACAAATACACGATCTGATAAAAGTTCAAAAACTTGATCTGATATAAAATCAAATAGTGGTGCATCTTTAACCATTTCATTGGTAATACCTGTTAATGCAAAAATGGCGGGTGGTATTTCTTTTTGTGGGTTGACCAATGTTTCCCAGCGGTGAATTATATTTTTTCCGTCATGAATAATAATAGCAATTTCAGTAATTCGGCTGTGACTCGCATTTCCACCTGTGGTCTCAATATCTACTATTGCGTATTCTTGTTTTTTCATTTTATGCGGTCTAGTTTATCACGACTGCGCTCGAAGTGTGATAGTTATAACTTAGCTATTCAAAAAAATTAAATCTCAAATTTTCAGTTAAAACTTCTCGATTACACTCGAAATGCTATTTAGATTTAAAAGTATAATGGATTTCTAATTATTTGGCTAAAAATTCTCAGATGCGGTTAAAGTGAAATTATTTTAAATTATTTCCATACAATTTGTTACTGAAAAAATTTAATGATTCTAATTACTTCGAAATGTATTTTCCTCGGAATCAAAAAAAATACTACTTAAAATTTAAAAGCCATTTAAGAAATTACGAAGTGGCAATTTCTTAAATGACTTTTAGAATTAAATTGATATTGCTACAGCTTACTAATGAAGCTACCATAGATATCTTTGAACTGATACCCTTCAGAAAAACGGTCTTTACTTAGTTTTTTATATTCGACTAATCCCCAAAGAATAAATTCTTTCATAAATAACCTATCTTCTTTTTCAAGTTGTGGTTGGTATTTTTTAATCAAAACCTCAAGAGGAACTATGCTGCTCAGGATTCTTTCATATTCTTCATCAGAGCAATCGTCTACTAACTCGAAACCACTTTCAACAAAAAACCATTCGATGATATCTGTGTAGGCCGTTTTTTGACCTTCTTTCTCTAGTTTTTCAATTTTTGGAAAATAAGCTGGAAAAAAAGTATGAATTGCATCACCTAATAAGTGTTGTGCCACTGCAGCTGCTCCCTCCTGCTCTCCCTCATATACCAGTTCTACTTTTCCTGTTATTGCTGGAATAATTCCCATAAAATCAGATAAACGCAACGTTGTTTTGTCAGCTCCAGACTTCAAAGCCCTTCTTTCTGCAGTACTCAATAAATTTTCAAAAGCGGTTATGCTCAATCGTGCACTTACGCCACTTTTGTTATCGATATATTCACTTTCGCGTGCTTCAAAACTAATCTGTTCCAACAAATCTCTCGCTAATGAAGGCACATAAACCATATCACTTTGACTCAAGTCTAGTTTTGCTTCCTGCTCTGTAATGGTACGAGCTATTTTAATTGTATCTGGGTAATGTGTTAAGATTTGGGATCCTATTCTATCTTTTAGCGGCGTTACAATACTACCACGATTGGTATAATCTTCTGGATTTGCGGTAAATACAAATTGCATATCCAATGGCATTGTTAGTTTAAAACCTCGAATTTGTATGTCGCCTTCTTGCAAGATGTTGAACAATGCTACTTGAATTCTAGCTTGTAAATCAGGTAATTCATTAATTACAAAAATACAACGATTTGCTCTTGGAATCATCCCAAAATGAATCACTCTATCATCTGCGTAAGAAAGTTTTAAATTGGCCGCTTTGATAGGATCTACATCCCCAATCAAGTCAGCTACGGTTACATCTGGTGTGGCTAGTTTTTCAAAAAAACGTTCGCTTCTATGCAACCAAGATATCGGAGTTTCATCGCCTTTGGCCTCAATGATATCCTTAGCAAAACGAGAAATGGGTTGCAAGGGATCGTCATTAATCTCGGAACCCGTTACAAACGGAATGTATTCATCCAACAATTCGATCATCTTGCGAGCTAATCTCGTTTTGGCTTGACCACGAAGCCCCAATAAATTGATGTTGTGACGGGATAGAATCGCTCGTTCCAGTTCTGGAATAACTGTATTTTCAAAACCATGTACGCCTTCAAATGTTGGTTTTCCTGTTTTTATTTTTTCTCTAAGGTTAGATCGCAATTCGTCTTTTATACTTTTGCTTACATAACCTGATTTTTTTAATTCGCCTAAAGTTTTTATGGTATTCATTTATTTTTAATTGAAATTGATATTGAAATTGATCTATTATTAGGATTTGCGTTAGGGATAAAAGCGGCATCCTTTTGTGCAGCGATAGCGAAACAAAAGATAGAGCGAATAGCCCGACCCTTGTGGTAACGCCCTAAACTATTTTATTCTCTTTTTACGGTTTGTTTCATAATCCTCAAAAATCATTTCGCCCAATCCTTTTAAGCCCGTATAAAAAGCTTTCCCTTGGTTGGACTCCGTGAATTTATTGACAAATTTTTGCAAATACGGGTCATTAGCAATCATAAAAGTGGTGATGGGAATGTGTAATTTCCGGGCTTGTTGCGCTTGGTTGTAGCATTTATCTACAATGTATTCGTCAAGACCGTTGCTATTCATATAATAAGAACCATCCTTCTCGCGCACACAACTTGGTTTCCCATCGGTTATCATAAAAATCTGTTTGTTGGTATTTCGTTTGCGTCGCAAAATATCCATTGCTAGTTGCAAACCGGCTACAGTATTGGTATGGTAAGGTCCTACTTTTAAATAAGGTAAATCTCGAATTGCAATTGTCCAGGCATCATTACCAAAAACCAAAATATCTAAAGTATCTTTTGGGTAGCGAGTTGTAATTAACTCCGCTAGAGCCATGGCTACTTTTTTGGCAGGTGTAATTCTATCTTCGCCGTACAAAATCATACTGTGGCTGATATCAATCATCAAAACAGTGCTCATTTGGGATTTAAACTGCGTTTCCTCTACAACCAAATCATTTTCGGTTAGCATAAAATCGGCCACTCCATTATTGATTTGTGCGTTTCGTAAACTTTCAGTCAAGGAAATGCGTTCGAGTCCGTCTCCAAAATGAAACTCCCTAAACTCGCCTGTATGCTCATCGCCATTTCCGGCATGTTTGGTTTTATGATTGCCACTTCCAGAACGTTTTAAATTTCCAAAAATGGTATCTAATGCCTGTTGCCTAATGGCACGTTCTGTCTTGGCCGTGATTCCAATTCCAGAGGTCCCATCTTCTTTGAGTTCGTCTCTGATGTATCCTTTTTTCTTTAAATCTTCTATAAAATCATCGATGGTGTAGTGCTCATCGGTCAGCTTGTATTCGGTATCCAATTCTCGCAACCAGTCTATTGCTTCATCGAAATCTCCTGAAGTATGCGTGATTAATTCCTTGAAAATACCAAAGAGTTTATCAAACGGAGATTGAAAAGGCGCTTCGTATTGCTTGAAATAAAATCCTTTTTTAGAGTCGTTTTTCATAATTGTTAAAATTAAGTCTTTTACAAAAAAACTCTTGACAAACGAATATTAATTTTTAGTTAAAAGCTTTATCCAAAAATCACTCGAAAATTATTTGGATCTTTAATACACTATTATCACAAAGATTTAAGAAGGTATAAAACTTTTTCTAATTTTTTTATTGACTACTATTCGTTCTCTAGAAAAATTCTCCATCACTGTAAAACCAACTTCCATTTTCAAAAATAAAAGTTGAAAGTTCATGGTGAATTTGCTTCTGATTTTGATCATCAAGAAAATACGCTTTAAATTCGACTTTGTTTTCTATAAAGTCAATGATTTCTAGTTGGAGCCACGTATTACTACTGTCCCAATTTAAAAGTTCTTCTCTTGAATAGTTGTCTCTTTCAGAACGGTGTGTAGTTGCTATCAAATAATCAATGTGCTGCAGGACATAAGCTGTATATCGAGACCGCATCAAGTCTATTGCTGTTGCAGCTATTTTGTTGCCATTAAGCAAAGGCTCACAACATGTAACAAAGCTTTTTGATGAACAGCAATGGCATTTTGTATTAGTCATAACATTAAAAACATATCAACATTTCGTATTATTATTGCACACCAAGGGCAATTATCTTTTGCTGCAATTGATTTAATAGTACTTGATATTTACTGATTTCTATTAATTCTTCATCTTCCTCTGAAAAGTCCAGTAATTCATCTAATTCTTCACTAACATCTACTAACTTGTTAATAGCCTCCTTGCCATTTTTACTAACAATTAAATCAATTATTTCTTGAATTCCATTTTTTAGAGTATCAAATTTAGTAGTGTTCATTATATGTTGTTTTCAGATGTTTTACTTTGATTGAACTTTATAGAAATCTGTTTTAGTTTCTCTTTTCGCAACATCTCGGCTAGCTTTACTTTGTCCTGCGCTTTGTGTAATTTATCGTTGTGCTTTTTTATGTTTTTTTCGTTATTTCTTCCCATGAAATGTTTTATTACTCAAATCATTTGTCTGATTTAATATTGACTGCAAAGTTCGGCTTATTTATTGAAATTCAATTAATTTTTAGGTATTGAGTTTTTACAATTATGAAGTTGACTTTATAACAACTAGTAATAGAGTTGATTTTAGTTTTTTTTTAGCATTTTTTCAAAAAGCAAGCAATACTGTCTGTATAAGATAAAATCTCTACTAATCAATTATCAATGGTGATTTTACATTTCTAAATTCAATTAGCACCCCAATTATAAAAAGTTCATTGTATTGAATTATTTTTATTATATTTAGTTAAGATTTCAGATTTCAATATTTTTTTTAAAGGCTTCAAATGGACAAAAAAAAATACCCTGAATTTATACTTTGGTTCTTAAATAGATCCAAAACAACGGGTTTTATCGCTTTTTTATTCTCAAGCTTTATTGCAGGATTTATTGTTGTGCAACAATACCAACTTGTAATGGAAGATGAGCAACAAGAAATGAGCAATATCCTAAAGATCGTCAATCAAAATCTTGAACAATCTCTAAAAAACTGTTATACAACCACTTTAACCCTGGCATTAACGATTAATGATAAAGGGATTCCTGAAAATTTTGATGATGTTGGTAAAAAGCTTTTAGAAACCAATAATGTTATTAGTGCAGTACAACTAGTTCCACAAGGAATTATTAAATACATCTATCCTTTAAAAAATAATGAAGCAGCATTAAATCTCAATATATTAACAACTCCCAATCTGAAAGCAGAGGCTATTAAATCTGTAATTTTAAAAAAAATGTATTTTGCAGGTCCCTTGAATCTAAAACAAGGCGGAACTGGTATCGTAGGCAGATTTCCTGTTTTTATTAACAACAAATTCTGGGGGTTTTCGGCAGTTATCATAAAATTAGATGATCTGTTAAAATATTCTGGAATTACTACTGTAGAAGATTCTAAATATTACTTTCAGTTTTCAAAGGAAAATTTAGTAACTAAAAAAGAAGTTTTTTTCCTGCCAAATAAAAGTGATTTTTCACAAAAATACTATATATCTACAACTATTCCCGACGGAGATTGGAAACTATATTTGATTTCAAAACATAACAATTATTTATATGCACCCATTATATTACCTGGTATAATAGGGGTTATTTTTGCAGCACTTTTTGGTGTTTTAATTTTCAAATTACTAAAGATTCCAGAGGAACTGCAATCTTTGGTGGATGTTCAAGCTACAAAACTTTTAAATTCTGAAATAAAATTTGAAGCAATTTTTGATCAGGCCGCAGTAGGTATTGCACATGTTGATTTGGTAACAGGTAATTTTATTGAAATTAATAATCAGTTTTGCAGATTATTGGGATATTCTCAACAGGAAATGAAGGATAAAAATTTTCAATCCATAACTCATTTAGATGATTTAGGTATCGATTTATTAAATTTAAAAAAAATATTAAGTGGAGAAATAAAAGAATATAACTTAGAAAAAAGATACTACACAAAATCAGGATCTATTATTTGGGTTAATTTATCTGTATCAACCCTCTTTAAAAAAGGCGAAAAATTGACTTCTCTAATCTCTATTGTTGAAGATATTTCGTTAAAAAAAGAAGCGGAGCACTTGATCAAGAAAAGTGAAACTCGATTTAAAAGTTTATTCGATGATTCCCCAATTCCTATGTGGGAAACTGATTTTTCAGAAGTAAAAAGACATCTAGAAAAATTAAATCTAATGAATGAAAATAAAGATGCTGTTTCTCATTATTTGAAAACGCATCCACATGTAGTTTTTGAATGTTTACATTTAGTAAAAATAATTGATGCAAATACAATGTGTATGAACCTTCATAAGGTAAAGCACAAAGAGGAATTGATCAATACGTTCTTCTTTCAAACACCTGACAATAGTATTGCTGACGGTTTTATTAAACAAATAATAGGCATTACTCAAGGAGAAAATCAACTGATAATGGACTCCAAAATGAAAAATACTGACGGTGAATACCGAGACGTTAATGTAAGATGGAATATTATTCGTGGCTATGAAAAATCTTTGGAAAGAATTATTATTTCTACAGAAGACATTACAGATCGTAAATCATCTGAAAACATAATTCTTAAATCTCAGCAAAGAATAGAATCTTTGATAAATACCATTGATGGAATTGTATGGGAGTGTGACGCCAAAACCTTTTCTTTTAATTTTATCAGTAAAAAAGTTGAAAAAATATTGGGATATTCTGCTGAAGAATGGGTACAAAATGAAACGTTTTGGGTAGATCATATTCATCCAGATGACAAAAAATGGACTATTGAATATTGTACCTTAAAAGTTAATGAAAACTCAAATCATGACTTCGAATACCGAATGATTGCCAAAAATGGAAAAGTAGTTTGGTTGAGAGATATTGTAAACGTAATTTCTGAAAACGGACAAGCAATTAGTTTACGTGGTATTATGATTGATGTGTCTGCAACCAAAGAATCTGAAAAAAAATTAAATGATTCCTTTAATTTAGTTACCGAGCAAAATAAAAGATTATTGAACTTCTCCTATATAGTCTCCCATAATTTAAGATCACATACCAGTAATATTGCCTCGATCATGGAATTACTTGAATCGTCTGATTCCGAGGAAGAAAAAAATGAATTGATTCAATTATTAAAATCAGTTTCTAATTCTTTGAGTGAAACGATGATCCACCTCAATGAAGTTATTACAATTAGGACTAATATTGGTTTGGTATCAGAACCTTTAAACTTAAATCATTATTTAGAAACAGTTCAAAAAGTACTTTCTGAACAAGTAAATGCAAAAGAGGTTTCTTTCGTGACGAGAATGCCAGAAAATGTGATTATTAATTACAATCCCGCTTATTTAGAAAGTATCTTGTACAATATCATTTCAAATTCTATTCGATATAGCCATCCAGATCGCAAACCAATAATTTATATTCAATGGATAATTGATTCTGAAAATAAAATCCTTCAGATCTCTGATAATGGTGTTGGAATTGACTTGGTAAAGAATGCGGATAAAATTTTTGGTATGTATAAAACATTTGGTAATCACATCGATTCAAAAGGTATTGGATTGTTTATTACCAAAAATCAAATTGATGCCATGGGTGGAAATATTACTGTAGAAAGCGAACCTAACGTAGGCACAACATTTAAAATTTATATTCAATGACAAAAAAATCAATTTGGGTTATTGATGATGATGCCATTTATCAAATTTTAGCAAATAAAATTATCCAACGATCGGAACTGTTTTCTACTGTAAACTCGTTTGTAAACGGCAAACTCGCAATAGATGCGTTGCACACCATTAAAAGAAAAACAACAGAAAATACCGAAAAAATTCCAGATATCATTCTGTTGGATATCAACATGCCAATTATGGATGGTTGGGAATTTATGGAGGAAATGAGCTTGATAAAATCTCAATTAAATAAAAAAATAATCGTTTACATTGTAAGTTCTTCAATTGCTGCCGAGGATAAAAAAAAATCTAAAACCTACTCAGACATCGTGGGATACTTATCTAAACCCATTTCTATGAATGATTTAGAATTAATTGCATTGAACGAATAAAGTGTAATTTTAATTTAAAAATTAAACTAAGCTGATTAATTAATAATTAAGCATCGTAACTGAACACTATTTCTTGTGTTTCCATCTTTTGTGCGTCCAGAAATAAAATTCAGGTGCCTCGATAATTTGTTTTTCTACTTCTCGCAAAAAAATACTGGTAATTCCAAAATCGGGAATCGAACGAGGATCATCTGTAATTGGAATAAAAGTAGCTTCGTAAAATCCTCTTTTTAATTTCTTTACTTTAACAAAAAGCACATTCAAATCGTATTTTTTTGCTAACATTTCTGCACCGGTATGAACGGGTACTTCTATTCCCATAAAGGAATCCCAATGGAAGGCTCTGTTCAATTTTGGAGATTGATCGCTGGCTAATCCATACATGCTTAAAATTCCTTTTTTTTGGTTTTCGGCGATTAACGGGATTGTATTTTTTGTTTCTACTAGTTCAGCATTATATTTTGATCGAATATCTCGAATTAATTTATCAAAATAGGTATTGGCAATTTTTTTATAAACGCCAATTCCCTTAAAGCTAGTTTTCTCATTAACTGACAACAACCACTCCCAACTTGCATAATGAGACGCTAGTAAAACAGTACTTTTTCCTTTAGCTTCATATTCTTTTACCAATTCAATGTTGGTTACGACAAACCTTCTATTCATTTCAGCTGCAGAAATAGTCATAGTTTTAATCATTTCCAGAAACATATCGCACATGTGATGGTACGATTTTTTTTCAATGATTAAACGTTCTTTGTCGCTTAGGTGAGGTAATGCCAATACTAAATTTGCTTTGACAATTTTTTTGCGATAGCCGATAATGTAGTAAACTATAATATAAATAAAGTCCGAAAACCAGTAAAAGATCCTAAAAGGAAGAATGGAGACCATCCATAAAAACGGAAAAGTTAAGATAAAAATAAGAAATTGCATGCCGTTACTTTTATTGCAAATATAGTCCAAAAATATAGACGCTATAAATTTTGATAGATTATGAATCACTATTTTAGAATGACTATCTTTACATTTCACAATACATACACTTTATGAATACGGTATTAATAGCACTAATCGTTGTAAATGTTTTAATTAGTTATAAAGGGTTTAATGATATTTCCTTTTTTAGAAAATATGAGTTTCATGTAGGGAGCATTCGCAGTGGTGAACAAATCAGGATGCTATCTTCTGGTTTTTTGCATGCTGATATGACTCATTTACTATTTAATATGTTAACGCTGTGGTTTTTCGCTCCCGTTGTTATCAGTTATTTAGGCGATATTTCCTTTTTAATGATCTATTTTGGGAGTCTAATTTTTGGAAGTTTGTTAACCATGTTTTTTCACAAAGACGATTATGGATATAGAGCCGTAGGAGCATCAGGTGCCGTTACGGGTGTTTTATATTCGGCCATATTACTTCAGCCAGATATGATGTTAGGTATCTTTTTTGTTATACCCATGCCTGCCTACATTTTCGGAATCTTGTATCTGTTGTATTCTATCTATGGGATGAAGGCCAAAAACGATAACATTGGTCACACAGCACATTTTGGAGGCGCTATAGGCGGTTATCTGATTACATTGCTCAAAGAACCTACATTGTTAGTAGATCATACCTTAATGGTGCTATTATTGGCCATTCCAATAGTTATTCTTTTTGTAATGCAAAAGTTAGGCAAATTATAATGGCACAACTTTTGAAAAGAAATTAGTACAAACAAATAAATATCTCAAAAATGAAAAAAGCACTATTGATTCTGTCTATTTTATTTATTTCAATGTCTTATGGACAAGAAGTAAAACAAGTTCCTCAAATAAATGTAAGCGGAGAAGGAAAAGTAAAAGTTATTCCGGATCAAGCCACTATAACGGTTACGGTTGAAACCAAAGGAAATAACGCAAAAGATGTAAAAAAACAAAATGACGAAAAGATTGATGCGGTCTTAAAATTCATTAAAAAAATGAACGTAGCTCCTTCAGATTATAAAACACAACGCGTTTCATTGAATCCACAATACGATTATGAAAAAAAGAAACACAATTACAATGCTACCCAAACAATCGAAATTCTATTAAGAGATTTATCAAAATATGATGAATTGATGGAAGGATTGGTTGACCAAGGAATTAACAGAATTGATGCCGTAACTTTTCAATCTTCGAAACTAGCACAATATCAATCCGAGGCTAGAAAATTAGCAATGAAAGAAGCAAAAATGAAAGCCGAAGATTATGTTTCGGTTTTAGGTCAAAAAGTGGGGCGTGCGATGACTATTTCAGATAATTCACAAACCTATTATCCGCAACCCGTTTACGCTACAATGAAAAGCATGGAAAGTAGTGATGCAGCACAACCAAGGGAGACACTGGCAGCTGGGGAAATAAACATAACCGCAAATGTAACGGTAAGTTTTATTTTAGAATAAAAGCTAACCAATTGCAAATTGAAGAAGAATCCATCTCGTACTTATATGAGATGGATTTTTTTTGAATTTGAAAAACCTACAATCGAAGAATTTGCTTCAAGAAGTCATGCCAGTAGAGTATTAATTGGAAAGTAGATATTTCAGATTAAATTGATTCAAACATTTTAAAATAAACAGCAACCAAAAATTAGGGCAAACCTGTTATTTATTAAAATTTTCTATAGCAAGATATTTTTTAGTGAGAAGCACGCAAAGTCGCAAAACTATTCTATAAAAAAAACGTTTCAATTGCTTGAAACGTTTTAGTGGGGAGAGCAGGATTCGAACCTGCGAAGTTTACACAGCAGATTTACAGTCTGCCCTCGTTGGCCGCTTGAGTATCTCCCCAAGTCTCAACAAGCATTGCTTATCGTGCTAACCGGGTGCAAATATAGAAACAGTTTTGAAGTTTCCAAACTAAAATTGCACTTAATTTTACTATTATTTTTAATGTATTGGTATTGAATAAAATAAAAAATCTCCACTAGGGAGATTTTTTATTTTAAAAGAATAATTGCACTTATTTTGCTAAAAGTTCTAGGACTTTTGCTCTTAGTGCAGGACCTCTTAAATCTTTTGCTACAATGTTTCCTGAGGCATCTAGAATAAATGTAGCGGGTATCGATTCTACTTTATATTGAATAGCTATAGGCTCGTCCCAAAATTTTAAATTTGAAACATGACTCCAAGTCAACTTGTCTTTTGCAATTGCATCTTTCCAAGCTTTGGCATCTTTATCTAACGAAACACCAATTATATTTAGACCCTTACTATGCAATTCTTTATAAATTGCTACTACGTTTGGATTTTCTTGGCGACAAGGTCCACACCATGAGGCCCAAAAATCAACTATAGTAACTTTTCCTAAATTTTCTTTCAAAGATATTACTTTACCTTGCGGATTAGGACCTGAAAAATCTGTTCTTCATTTAGCTTCAACAGCAGGTGCTGCTGGAACTGGAGCAGCTCCTACAGCCGGCATTTTCAATTCAGCCAACTTAGTTTTAATAGCGATTCCTGGTTTAGTTTTTTTCAATGATTCTTCCAAACTATTGTATAATTTTTCAGATTTAGCAACGTCTGCCGTTGGATCATTTAACATACCTTGAATGATCAAAGCTGAAATAAAAGCTTTTGGATGAGTCTCAGCATAAGTAACATATTTTGCCTTGGATGCTTCACCTACTTCTTGTTGAATTTTTGTGAATTCTGACATCAACTTATTGATTACAACAGTATCTTTAGTTTGTTGAGCAGCTTCCATAGCTTTCATATTTTTACTTTGAAAATCCATAAGTTTCTTTTGAACTTTAGTAATTTCTTCATTAAAAGCTACATATTCATCATTGTTGTAAGTTCCTGAAACTTTAGATTTTTGGATACTATCTTTATTGATAGCAATAGTTACTTCTCCATTTTCTAAGATAAAAGGGATTTTAACTTGCGCTCCTTCTAATTGAATACTATAAAATGAAGGTTCAGTAATTTTTCCTTTCATTTCAAATTTTCCATTTTCAACTTTAACAGTATCTTTTGCCAACATCATTCCTGTTGCATCTTGAGTTTCAAGAATAATTGTTTTACCATTTTCAATTCCTGTTGCAGTCCCTGAAATGATATATTCATCTTTGCCAACTTTGCTACAAGAAATTAAAACAACAGCAGCAGAAAGTAATAAAATTATTTTTTTCATTATTAATTAGTTAATTAAGTTAAGATTGCAAAAGTATTTAAAAATTATAAAATAAAAATTATTTTGCCACCTAAATTTTTGTTATTATTTCAAGAATTTTGGTATGATTTAAGATACCCTCAATATAATAGGTTTATTGAAGTAATACATATTAACGTTGCATTGGTGAACGACAAATGAACAGTTATTGAAATTTAGTTATCGCTTTTTATGATCTCAACTTTTGAATTTGATTGCTACTTTCGTATTTAAACGTATAATTTGAATATGTACAAACAAAAAAACCTCCAAAATCAAATGACTTTGGAGGTTTGTAAATTATAGTGGGCCATACGGAACTGTTTACGAACCATTTCATGCAGGATTTAAAGAAGTTGTCAATAAAGTAGTTATTATTAAAGTGTAAAACTAAGATTTATCTGGTAATATTTAGATTGGAAAATAAATCACCGATGTTTTGGATTTTATCCCAGATTACTTTAAAATCAAAAGATATATTCGTTTCAGGTATACGTACAAAAACTTAAATGAACCGAAAATAGTAATTGACCTGCTTCCAGAACGAATCATAGACAAAGGAATTCCATCTGAAGGACTCTTAAATAAATATTGTAGACCACCTACCGCTATGTTATCAAAAGCGAAGCTTAGCCAGAGAAGTTATTGAAATCGTTTCTTCTACTATGTATTCCGGGCCAAAAATTGGAATTGGGTTGTCAATATAACTTTAGTTTGTAAGAGTAAATTAAAAAACAAAAGTTTAGACTATCAATACTATTTGCCAATTATAGTAAATAGTTGGAACATTTTTATTTAATGTCATGTCTTGTCGCTATGCGTCCATAGTATTGCATTTTAAAACAATTACTATGGCTAATACAAATCAAAAAATCAGCAAAACTTATTCGAAAAACCGTTATATGTCTCGGTAGATAACTTTACGAATGGAGGCATGATGGTTATGCTGTACAGCATTATTGAACAAATTGAACTATCAGATTGAAGTGACTCACCCATTACCCATTTCCGATATTTTTAATTTTGATAGTAGTAATAATTATGAACCTAGACTGAAAAAAGCAGTTGGTTTCGGAAATTAAATAAATAAAAAAAAATGAATATAGACAAAGAACTCGAAAGAGGTTTCATCCGTGCCATTCAGAAAACATCTAATGAAAGAAATGAAAGTGAAAAAAAAGCAATATGTGATCGTAATGAACACATAAATAGTCAATTCAAATGGTCAACAGAACTTGATGAAAAATTAGTGCTCCTAAACGATAAACTTCGAGAGCAAGAAAAAAAGGTATTCAATCAATATAGAAAAATTGAAAAACAATGCGAATTAATAGTTACCAATAAAGAAATTAAAGATTTCAATATTAAGGTTGAATCGGAATATTGGAATAACAAACATTATAAAAAATACGATCCGAAAATTTACGGCAATCCTTTCTATATAAATACATGGGATGACTTTGTGGGTTTCCGACAGTTGGAAGAAGAATATAATGACTCTTGTTCAAACATAGTTGGTGGTATGTGTTTTATTCCTCAAGATTCACTCATCATAAAAACAAATCATTGTTATTCATTTCATCATTTGTACGATCATAGCGATTTAACCTGGTTTGACATCTACAATATTGACGAAGTCTGGATGGAGATTAAAGTTGATTATCAGTTTTTTTCTAAAATAAAATAATTTTTATGCAATCATATAAAAATGGTAAAAATGGACGATTTCTTTTTTTAGATGACATTCGCCATCCGTACGATGCTTACGAGTACACACACCAAATTATGTTCTTACAAAAAAAATGGGAGATTGTAAAAAACTATAATGATTTTACTGAATGGATTACCAAAAATGGTTTACCTGATTTTATTTCTTTTGACCACGATTTAGCAGATATGCATTACACATCATCTCATTTATCTACTGATGATGAAAAATCAAAAGAATGGCAAGATGCACACATACATAATGAAAAAACAGGTCATGAATGTGCGAAATGGTTAGTTGACTATTGTTTAGACAACAATTTTGATTGCCCGAAATTCTATTGTCATTCTATGAACCCTGTAGGCAAGGATAAGATAAATGGTCTTTTGAATCAGTTCTCAACCTACCGTTAACGTTTTGGTAAGGATGAATGACCAAATTGGAGATGACATTAAAATATTTACAAAAAAATTGCCGCACACAAAGAACCACGTCATTCATTGACGTTATAACAGTGTACTTTTGTTTAGAATTTAAAAAACACGTTATGACATTATCCAAATTTACAACCCAATATAATTCAAAAAACACAATTATCCTTTTGGAAGGAAAACGAAATGTTTTAGAATTGGATAAAGAAAAATTAATTCAATTAGGAAATCTTTTAGCAACGCATTTGCCGCTGGCTACTTTTAGAAGTGGTAATGCCGCTGGTGCCGATTTTTATTTCTCACAAGGCGTTTTGCAGGTAGCACCCGAGCGATTGCAAGTAATCACGCAGTTTGACAATCATCGTGAGAAGCAAAACAATGCTTATGAAACCATTTCATTGGATAAAATTGATTTGGCAAACGAATCGGAAGTCGTTTATCAGTCGAAAAATAATAAAAAAACGAAATCGCTTATAGACAAATACGTTGGCGGTACAAAAGATCGATTTGCTATTAAAGCAGCTTATATCATAAGGGATACCGTTAAAGTGACTGGAACAAATTCAGGAATTCCACCTACTACTTTCGCTTTCTTTTACGATGATTTAGACAACCCAAAAACGGGCGGAACGGGGCATACAATGTCCATTTGTGACATAAATAATGTTCCGTATTTAACGCAAAACGAATGGTTAAACTGGCTTTAGAAACTACAAACTATGAAGAAAATTAGTATCGAGCTCTCGGATGAGCAATATGAAAAAATGAAAGTCCATCAAAAAAGAGGTGTAGAAATAAATGCCGAATCAGATAGTCTTTCAGGATGTAGCATTAAATTATGCTGTTGTGAACTTGGAGATTGGCTGGAAATTGAAATGAATGGTGTTTTGAATTTAGGTGATGTAAATTGGAAAATAGAATAAAATTATGGAAATCGATGCCATTAAAGTAGAAATAGAAAAACAGTATCAGCAATGGAAACTAGTTCCTGGAGATATTGAGGACTTTACAACTGCCGAAATATATGAAAGTGCCGTCCGGTCATTAATAATTGATTACTGCGAACGCAAAGAATATATGGTCGAGGGCTTCCCTTTTCAGAAACGAATATTGGGAGAAACTGACGATTATTATGATGAAGACTATTTTTGTTTCTGGAGGTATGTAAAATATCTAGATGTTCTTGCCACTACAAAGGAGGATGTTTTTGAGCTTTTATATTTTTATTCTTGCACTTTTTCGAAAGACTGGGAAATAACGAAACAAGAGTATAGAAAAACCATATTAGAGTATATCAGAGTGAATATTTACGACATTGAGTTTTAAAAACAAAAAAATAGTTTCTCATGAAATTCAAAAAAGAACCAAATAATTTTACAATATAAAAATGAAAAAAGCAATCACATTACTAGCACTATTATTAAGTATTTTAGGGTATTCACAACAAAAATCAATTAGTATTACTACTGAAGATGTAGTAATCAACAAGCTAACCAGCTCACTTAAAATAATAGAAGAAAATAACATAGATATTCCAGTTTACAAAGATACTTTAGTTGAAACTCAAGAATACAAAGAGGTACTCCGAGAGATGAATCGATATAGAAAAGATTATGATCAATGGTTAAAACTCAAAAAAAACAATGAAGAAATCAATGCTGATATCGCAACAATTATAAACAATCTGGAATCATATAGTAAGTCAAAAGAAAAATATGAAATAACCAAACCACTGATTGATGAAGCACAGAATTTAATCTTGAAAAATAAAATTTATTATCATGATAGTTATGGGAGAACGAATAATGAACTCATAATACTTTCTCCTAATGGTAAAAAACCGCAAAAAACAAGGTCTTTCTTAGACCAGTCAAATTACGAAACTCCAATTGAAAGATGCTTGTGGTATTGCAAAGCAATAAATAAGTTAGAAGAACCAACAAGAGCATGGGAGGTTGATAGATATTTAGATTCTGAAAGAAAACTAGTAACTGTAGATCAGTTTAAAAAGAAAAGACTGCCTAGTAACAATGTAATAGTGAAGAAATGTTTACTATTGAATGGATCTACAATATTACAAGATTCAGAACTTGTTGGTGATTTTGAGGTTTCGAATTCGAAATATACCGTTTTATACGATTCGGAAGGTTATGTGAATAACGAAGTTATTGAGAGAACATTATTAGACCAAAAAGTAAATAAACCAAAAACCTTAGGGTCTGAAATATTTACAAATGTTACTACGGGTAAAAAGTATTTTTCGGATAATCCGGAACTACTATTCAATATTGAATCTCAAAAGAAATTAATAGCAGAAAAACAACAATCAAGGAAAGAAATAAGTAAATACGGTACTTTATATTATGATAAAGAGCGGGAATCTGAAATGCTAAAAATCCAAACCGGAGCTATGAACCTTTCTCGTTACAATCCACAGGATATCCCTCAATTTGTTTCAATATACAATTCTTTATATACTAAATATGGAAGCATCATAAATCAAATGCCTGCGCATATAGCCATACTTAAAAAGTATTATACTTTACAGAGGATGCAAGGTAGAAACATGTCACAAGCTAATATAAATACCTGGATTAAGGCTGTTAAATCGGCAGCACCTATAAGAACATCAATACGAGGAATTATAATGAATGAACATTTCGGTGATTTAGGTTTTTATCCAAATTTGAAGTATGAAGAAAGGCATGAAGATTTTGATTTATACTACAATGCTTCGTTGAGTATATTGGGACTTTAAATGCTACGATTGTTAAAATTAATCAACATAATTGATAAAAAACTCATTTTAATTAATGTATTTTTATAAACTCACATTCAAAATTAGTCCAAATTGGTTTCGATGCGAGAATTGAAATCAATATAAATAAAATATAATTTTAAAAATGAATACTGAAAAGGCTAAAAATTTATTAACCCAAGTTAGTGGTTTATTAAAGAGCTATGAAAAGCTTGCAAAATCAACTGGTGAAAACTTCAATATTTTCTCAGTAATGGGAATGGAAAGTGACGAAGTAAAAACACATTCCCGAATTATAGCAGAATTACTAAACCCAAAAGGGTCTCATTCTCAAGGAAGTGTTTTTTTAAAATATTTTTTTGAAGAAATTGAAGAATTGAAAAGTATAGAAAATTTTGATTTTGACAATGCAAAAGTAATTGTTGAAGAACATATTGGGATAATAAATCGAGATTATACCATAGGCGGATACATTGATATTGTGATTAAAGATGAAAAAAATGAGATAGAAGTTGTTATCGAAAATAAAATTTATGCAACTGATCAAAAAGGGCAATTATTGCGCTACAAAAATCATTATAAAAACTGTAAACTTATTTATTTGACTTTAGACGGAAAAAAACCATCTAAAGAAAGTTATTGTCATTTAGATAAAGATATCAATATTAATATCGAAGATATAATACTGATTAGTTATAAGGATAAAATTTTAAGTTGGATTGATAAATGTCATAAAGAAGCTATTCAGCAGCCAATGCTTCGAGAAATGTTGAAACAATATAGTAATCTTTTGAAGAAATTAACACACCAAACAATAAACAATGAATTAAAAATGGAAATATCAGATCTAATAAAAAATAACTTTTTAGAAGCTTCAGAAATTGCGAATAACTTTGATTCCACAAAGAAAGAAATAGTAAACACTTTCTTACGAGAGGTTTTCAAAAAGATAGGAGATGATCCAATTAACGTAGGAATGAAAATTAATTTTGAGGGTGAGCAAATCCATAGCAAAAAATTTAATTTTCTAATTTCGAATAGTGAAACCAGCCAAGTATATATCTATCTCAGAATAGATAATAATCAAATTTTTTACGGAATAACTGCTAAGGAATTAAGCATCAATCGCGCTTCAATTCAAAGTTTAGAAAATAAATACCCTACTTTGGGAAATTTTAAACCCGGTAGGACATCAATAATTTATGCCGATGATTTTCCGTTAAAAATAAACACGGTAAAAGATATAAAAGAAATTCTTGAAGAAAAAGATATGAAATTGAAAGAAATAACTGATTTCATTCAAAAGTTACTAAAAGATCTTATTTCATATTGTGAACATGTTGATGAAATTTTAACCAATACTAAATAAATTAAAAATTATGGCAGAAATTAAAGACAAGAAACACGGAAAAACAGTTTACTACATTGACGAAAACGAAATTAAAGATAAAAAACATGGTACGACTCTATTTTATATCGATGGGAATGAAGTGCGTGAAAAAAGTAGAAATGGACATGTGAAATTTTATTTTAATAATTCAGACATCACCAGAGATAGTAAACATGGGAAAATACATTATCATGTTGAAAACAATGAAGTGCGAGATAAAAAACACGGCACTTTAATCTATTACATTGATGGGAGCGAAATAAAAGACAAAAAATACGGAAGTGTAAAATATTATATTGATGGTAATTTAACAAAAGACCAATTGATGGGACTTCTTTCAATTATCTAAAAACAGAACGCAGTGAAAGAAATCAAATACCAGGAACTAGAACCCGAAGAACAACATGATTTGTTCAATAAAATTTGTGATGACATTATTGAAATCACAAAGGAATACAAAAAGGTGGCTAATGAAAGTAGTTATAAAGGAACTAAGGACTTAACTGACATTGGCGATTTTATCGGAAAAGCAATTGGACAAAACACTTGTAAAGACGAAAAAGATCTAAATATTTGGGCTTATGATAAAGAATCATTTGTAGCAGGATTTTATCATGGCTATTCCATTTATGACGGAATGCACTAATTTATAAATAAAATTACTATGAACATACTTTTCCTCCACGGACTTGAAAGTAAATTAAGTCCCGAAAAAAGAGTAATTCTCGAAAAATACGGTAATGTTATTGCGCCTGAATTAGATTATAAATTGGATCCCAATATGATACAGCGTTTATATGATGCTTATCAAACGCAGGATATCAATGCCATAATAGGCAGCAGCATGGGCGGTTTTGCAGGCTATCATTTAGCCAATAGTTTAGGTGTTTGTGCATTGTTATACAATCCCGCATTACCTTATAGGAATACTATCGAACAAATAGTACCGGTAAGCATCCCAATAAATCAATCCTTACATATGCGAATTGTTTTAGGCGGTCAGGATACCATCATAAAAGCAAAAGACAATTTGGCTTTTTTTGCACAAAATGTTGCTGCTAAAACAGATTATGCGATTACGATAATAAGTGATTTAGCACATCAAATTCCGGTTGATGTTTTTGAAGAGGAAACAAAAGCATTTTTTAAAGCACTTTGTTATTAAATAGTTCTATTTTAAAAAATGAGTTTAAAAAATTTCAATTTCAAGAATAACATCCGATGCCATTCTGGTGGTGCGGAGGGTGCTGATACTTATTTTGAAAAAATCAGTACCCACTACAACATTCAAACAATTGCTTATAGTTATCAAACAGCTTATCATACTAGCTTAAACAAATATGAATTAAGCGAAAAGGAATATTTTGAAGGTGTCGCCCACGTATGCACAGCCAACGAGACCTTAAAAAAATATCGATTAAAATCCTATTTAAAACTTTATGCGCGTTGCTGGTTTCAGGTAAAAAATGCAGAGCAAATATTTGCAATGAGTACTTTTATCCAAATAGAAAACAAACAATTCGTTAAAGGAGGCACAGGGGTTACTGTCCAAATGGCTATAGACAACCACAAGGAAGTCTTTGTATTTGAACAGGAATTAAACCAATGGTTCTACTGGGATTATTCAGATAAAAAAATCAGTTTGTTGTCTGAAATACCTAAAATAACTACTGACTTTGCCGGTATAGGCTCTCGAAGTATTAATGAAAAAGGCATCAAAGCCATTGAGAGTTTATTCAGAAAAACGTTTGAATAAAACAAAATATCGAATCACGAAATCATCCAATTTCTTTTAAAATCATCCCTAATGTCCAAAAAACAATTCATCAAACGACATCATTTAATTATCAATAAGTTACGATCCAATCCGTGCTCTTTTAAAGATTTACAAGACTATTTGGAAAAACATTCCATCGATGAAGAGGAAAATTATGTGATTTCAAAGCGTACTTATGAACGTGATGTAAATGAAATTCGAGACATCTATAAAATAGAAATCGAATACAATCGTTCTCAAAATGTTTATGAAATAGTATATGATGCCGATGAGATAAAAACCGATAGAATTATCGAATCATTTCAGATATTTAATGCTTTAAGTATTTCGGACTCTGTTTCCAATCATATAATTATTGAAAAGCGAAAAGTGCTTGGAACAGAAAACTTGCACGGTTTATTACATGCAATAAAAAATAAATTTGAAATACAATTTACCCACGAGAAATTTTGGAAAGCGAATAATGAAAAGAAAACACGTATTGTTTATCCTTTAGCTTTAAAGGAAGCTCGAAACCGTTGGTATTTAATAGCTCAAGATACAAAAGACGGTGTTTTCAAGACATTTGGCCTAGACCGAATGTCTAACTTAAATATATGCCGAAAAAAATTTGAGTCTCCAAAAAATTTCAATCCGGCAGAAAAATTCAAATATTCTTTTGGCATCATTTCTGACGGAACAAAACCGGAGCAAATTAAGCTTTGGCTATCTCACGATCAGGCCGATTATATAAAATCACTTCCATTACACCATTCTCAAAAAATAGTGTCTGAAAACGAAAAAGAATGCGTGATTGAATTGTTCATGAGTCCAACCTACGATTTTATTATGGAATTACTCTCCATGGGTCAGGAAATAAAAGTCGTGGAACCGGAAAGTCTGAAAAACAAAATGATTGAAATGCTGGAAGCAACATTAAAACGATATAAATAAAGTGATTTACAACAATGATGGAAACAAAATTTAGGCAAGGAAATGGAACTTATTACTCCAATAATAATTGATTGAGGTTTGTCCGTCATAGAATAGCGTAACTACTAGGTTCAGTTTTAAAAAGCCTTTTTATTTCAAAATATAATTTCAATGCAAAACCTCAAAATCAATCTTCACGGGGAAAGTTGGACACTAAAAAAATTCGAGTGCAGTGAGGATCTTTTAAACGAATGCTTAAAAGTAGCGGCTAGAATGAAAGTTCCATTAATTAAAGCCTTATTGGATCCATTTTTCTATTACAATCTTAAAATACCTTCCATTCCATCAGTTGAGCATTTACCAGGTAACAAAATTACTGGATTGCTTAACTCTTCTAAAAATCAAATCGAAATATTAGTAGATGGAAAAAAAATCAAAAAACTTCACATCAAAGATTTAGACCAAGAACTATTGCTTTTTCCATTATATAATATTCATAAAACTGAAAGTAGAAAAGATTATAGTCCCGGAATTTATGTAGAACAAAAAGCTATTGGGTTTGTCGCCAGTTATGAAATAAAACTGGATAGCTTTACTATTGATAATTTACAATTCAATTTGGTGCAGTTCAACGATAAACAATTATTGCAACAACCTACTTATCAAAATAAAATCTTCCGCTTTAGAAAAAAGGAAACATTGCTTATTTACCAAAATAGTTTTGAAATCCTATAAACGGTAAATTCCTGCGATATCCTGCATTCTTAAAAATAAGAAAATCCTGTTTTAGACAACTATTTGGCTTTTTCATTTTTATCCTTAATTTTTGCTTCCCAAAGGGCTTTGTATTGATCCCGATTATATCTTACACCTTACGCAATTCGAACCTGCCATTGTTAGTAATCAAGGGTGTTGGGAAATTTTATAAATTATCAGTCAATTTTTGAACAAAAAAAACCTCCAAAATCAAATGAATTTGGAGGCTTGTTATTAAACTTGTGGGCGATGAGGGGTTCGAACCCCCGACCCCCTCGGTGTAAACGAGGTGCTCTGAACCAGCTGAGCTAATCGCCCAAAACAATAAAGCCATTTTCATTACTGTATTGCGAGTGCAAATATAAGGCTAGAATTGGGATTTACAAGCATAATTATAAAATAAATAAATAAAAAATGATCCCTTTTATCTTTTACTCTCACTCATAAGCCTTTACAATAAAAATCAAACACTCTTATTTTTTTGTAATGATTCGTTATAGTCTTACATTTGCATAATAAACAAAAAGTAATGGCCAGATTCAAAGAAAACGATTTACCAAAATCAAAAATTACTGCAACTTCACTCCAAAAAGCAACGGTTATATTTGAATATGCAGGAAACCACCGTTGGAAATTTTATGTAGGTTTGATCTTTTTACTATTTACTGGTGCAACTGCTCTTGCTTTTCCGAAACTGATGGGAATGCTAATTGATTGCGTCAAAAATAAAGACAATACACAAGCCAATATGATTGCGGGAGGTTTGATTGTGATCTTATTTTTACAATCAATTTTTTCTTTTTTCAGATTGTCTTTATTTGTCAATTTTACAGAAAATACCCTAGCAAATCTAAGAGTATCATTGTATAGCAATTTAGTAAAACTACCCATGTCATTCTTTTCGCAAAAACGAGTGGGCGAATTAAATAGCCGAATTAGTTCTGACATTACTCAAATACAGGATACGCTTACCTCTACCATAGCCGAATTTTTACGACAATTTATATTAATTATAGGTGGCGTAATTTTATTAGCAAACGAAAGTATCAAATTGACTTTATTGATGCTTTCCGTTGTGCCTCTTGTGGCTGTTGCTGCGGTTATTTTTGGTCGATTTATAAGAAAATATTCGAAAAATGTTCAAGATAAAGTAGCCGAAAGCCAAGTAGTTGTCGAGGAAACAATGCAAGGTATTAGTATTGTCAAGGCTTTTGCCAATGAATGGTACGAAATTGCTCGATACAACGGAAAAATAAAGGAAGTAGTTACAATTGCTATTAAAGGTGGAAAATACCGTGGTTACTTTGCTTCGTTTATAATTTTCTGCCTCTTTGGAGCTATTGTTGCCGTTGTCTGGTATGGTGTACAATTGAGTATTAGTGGCGAAATGAGTGTTGGACAACTCATTTCATTTGTTTTATATTCTACTTTTGTAGGAGCTTCATTCGGAGGAATCGCTGAGCTTTACGCTCAAATCCAGAAAGCGATAGGCGCAACAGAAAGAGTTTTTGAGTTGTTAGGTGAAACGCCCGAAAAAATAAATTCTAATCGAGATCTCGCTACAATAGAGAAAATTAAAGGTAACGTAACTTTCAATAATGTAGCGTTTAGTTATCCTTCCAGAAAAGAAATCAAAGTATTAAAAAACGTAAGCTTTACAGCCAGTTTTGGACAAAAAATAGCGATAGTGGGTCCAAGTGGAACTGGAAAGTCAACCATAGCCTCACTCCTGCTTCGTTTTTATAACATTGATGAAGGAGAAATACTCGTAGATGGGAAAAATATTTATGATTTTGATTTAGAAAATCTTCGAGGAAACATGAGTATTGTCCCTCAAGACGTCATTCTATTTGGTGGAACCATCCGAGAAAACATAGCATACGGAAAACCTAATGCTACTGAAGAAGAAATTCTAACCGCTTCTAAACAAGCTAATGCATACAATTTTATAGAAAGCTTTCCTGAAAAATTTGAAACTATAGTTGGTGAAAGAGGAATTAAATTGTCTGGTGGTCAGCGACAACGTATTGCTATAGCTAGAGCCTTACTAAAAAATCCGAGTATTTTGATTCTAGACGAAGCCACATCATCCTTGGATAGTGAAAGTGAAAAGTTAGTACAGGAAGCTCTAGAAATTTTGATGGAAGGGAGAACAAGTATTATTATTGCACACCGTTTATCTACTATTCGTAGTGCCGATCAAATATTAGTTTTAGACAATGGAAAAATTTCAGAACAAGGAACTCATCAAGAATTAATTATGCTAGAAAATGGTATTTATAAAAATTTGAGCAATCTACAATTCAGCAACTCTTAAATTTTTATTATTCATTAAAAATAATAAACTCCATTCAGTTAATTGAATGGAGTTTTTTTTTGACTTAAATGTAGCTGAATACTAAAAACTGAACACTGATCACTTTCCTTTTCTACGGCTTCGCTCTGCTTTAATCATTGATAATTCGCGGCTCGTTTGACCTGCAACAGAAGTATTTTCTTCTGCACGTCGAATTAAGTATGGCATCACATCCTTAACTGGTCCAAAAGGTAAATATTTCGAAACATTGTAGCCATGATCGGCCAGATTATAGCTAATATTATCACTCATACCATACAATTGACCAAACCATATTCGATCATCGCTAGTTTTAATGTCTTTATTGTGCATCAATTCCATCAACGTATACGTACTTAACTCATTATGTGTTCCTGCAAAAATAGACATCATATCTAAATGCTCGATCATATAATGCACTGCTGCATCATAATTTTCATCTGTAGCTTCTTTAGAAGCACATATTGGTGACGGATAGCCTTTTTCCTCGGCACGGACATTCTCTTTTTCCATGTAAGCCCCACGAACTAATTTCATTCCAATGAAAAATCCCTCTTTTTTGGCTTGCACGTGTAATTTTTTTAGGTAATCCATACGATCCCAACGATACATTTGCAATGTATTGAAAACAATGGCTTTTTCTTTATTGTATTTGCGCATCATTTCAGTAACTAAATCATCAGCAGCGTCTTGCATCCAGCTTTCCTCACCATCGATCAACAAAGCTACATTTTTTGAATGCGCTTCTTTGCAAACTAAATCAAATCGAACTACTACTCTATCCCATTCTGCTTGTTCATCAGCAGTTAATGTTTGTTTTTCTCCTAATTTTTCATACAACTCAAAACGACCAAAACCAGTAGGTTTAAATACTGCAAAAGGAATTGCCATGCGCTCTTTGGCAAATTCAATAGTCTTTAAAGTCATTTCTAAGGCAGCATCAAACTGCTCTTCCTCTTCTTTACCTTCTACAGAATAATCCAAAACTGAAGAAACGCCTTTGGTATACATTTTATCTACAACAGAGAGACAATCTACTTCATTTACACCACCACAAAAGTGATCAAAAACAGTTGCACGTATCAAACCTTCAACAGGAAGATTCGCTTTCAGAGCAAAATTAGTAACAGCAGTTCCAATTCGAACTAGCGGCTGATTGGCTATCATTTTGAAAAGAAAATAAGCTCGATCGAGTTCTGTATCACTTTTTAATGCAAAGGCAACTTGTGTATTATCAAATATTTTTTCCATTATTTGTTTAATTTTGTACAAATATAGAGAGAGTTTAAATAGTATTGTAAAAATAGAGTCGTAAAAAAAGAAAAATGCAATTTATGTGTTTTTAAATATTAAAATTATTTAACAATTGATAAATTTATACTTTTGAAAATTATAACCCTTTCGGCTAAAACGTTTTTTCTATTTACAGTAAAACTTGAATTATAAAAAATTTTAGCTCTTATCTGTAAAAAATTACAAAAGACACTTCAACTGAAAAACAATTAGCAAAATATTCGTCTTTTAAAATACTATGAAAACAACAAACACGATTGCACAATCAAATCCTTCACTAGATAATTCTTCAAATACCGTGTACGGTGATTTCATTGCATTGCTTTTCTTAGCTTTGTACTTGGTAATCGACTTCTTGCCTCATTTCAATAGTATTGAAATTATTAACACTCAGTTTTTTTACCTTTCGCTAGTTAACATTGTCGCAATAGCATACATTTTTAAAAACAAAATTGCGGTCTTTTACAACTATCCTCTTTTTTCACAGGTAGGACTTTTTCAAATTATTTACTTTTCTTTCGTGGTGTTGGCAGGCTGTTCTTTACTTTTTGCAAAAAACATATCGCTTTCCATTATTAGTTTTTCTCAAATATTGGTCATTTTTTTAATGATTGTAAACCTAATACTTCTTTTTAGGGATCGATTGTACTTGCTTCCAAAAATTGCCTTTTTAGTTGGAATAAGCGTTTTCTTGCAAAGTATAGCGCAATTAGGAAATTTTCTGAAAAATTTTGATAATATCATCGTCGCATTGAATGAATTAAAGGGAAATACTGCAAACGTTAACATTTTCGCGGCAAGCTTAAATGTAAAGATTCCCTTTTTAATAATTGGAGTTTTACAATTTAAAAATTGGAAGAAATGGTTTTTGATTATCACCTTTTTTCTTTCAACTTTTATTGTTGTATTAATCAGTTCAAGATCAGCATACTTAGGCTTATTTTTTGAACTTATATTCTTTGTTATTGCTTACTTTAAAATTAACTTATTTTCGAAAAACGCTTTTTATAAAACTTTGCATATTATTTTACCAGTTTTACTATCAATTGTTTTAGCGAATATAATATTTAAAAAAGGGGACAATATTGGCCGATTTGAGTCTGTTAACACTCGTATTTTACAAATTGCAGATGTAAAAGAGGCTTCTGCTGCTGCGCGATTAGGGTATTGGAAAAATGCTTCAGAAATGATAGCTAAAGATCCTATAACAGGCATTGGATTGGGGAATTGGAGAGTTGAAAGTATCCCTTATGAAAAAAAAATTATAGATGAAGCCTTCATATCGTCGCATACACATAATGATTTTCTTGAAATTGCAACTGAAACGGGGATTCTAAATGGAATCATTTACTTGAGTCTTTTTTTGTTATTATTTTTCACAAACGCAAAAACAATATTTATAAAAAACGATAAAGATAAAACCATTGCCCTACTCGTACTTTTGATAGTAATAGGCTATTTTATAGATGCCTTTTTTAATTTTCCTTTGTATAGACCTACTATGCAAATAGCGTTTGCATTCATGATTGTTTTTACTCACTTACAAGTAAACAACAAAAGAACGTTGAATACAAACTCGAAAAAAATTGGATTGAGCTTACTTATTTTAAGCTTTTTAGTTACCGGTTTCGTATACACTGAATTTAAAGCATCGCAACTAGAGTTTAAAATCAAATATGATCAACCTGCCCTTTCTTCGACGGAGATAATAAGTAGGTTACCAGCTATAGCACAGATAGGTATTTATGGTGAATCCTTTTATCAACTTGCGGCTGTTGCAGCATTTAATGAAAAAGACCTGATTGTGGCCGAAAAATATTTTAAACTGGCAAATACGGTAAATCCGTATAATGGAGTTTCCAATTGGTATTTACACAAAATTGAAAAATCAAAAGACAATCAAGATCGAGCTTACACCTTAGTCAAAACGGCATTTTATGCACGTCCCAGAACTCTAAATTTTTACTTAGATGGCTTATTGATGGCTGCCAAGAAGAAAGATACCACCGAAATTTTAAAAATACATAAGCTATTTACAACTTATCGAAGTATGCCGGCGAATTGGATAAAAACGGCTAATGCGCTACAAAAAGCCAATTACAGTCCGACTAAAATACAATTATTCCTTAAAGAAGGTTTAACATTATATCCAACAGATTCTTTGCTAAAAGTTAAAACTCAAGGTGAATTAAAAATGCAAAATATTCCGACGAACATAAATAAAGATACCATAAAAAGTCAAAATGTCCCAAACTACATGATAGAAGCAAAAAAAATGGGTGATGCAGGATATTTTAAAAAAGCTATCGAATTATATCAAAAAGAATTTGCAATTTATCCCGAAAAGAGAGTAATCTTGCAGGATATTGCGGTGTGCTACTATAATCTAAACGATACAAAAACCGCTATTTCATACCTATTACGAATACTTGACGATCCAAATCTTAATGATGGAAAAACAGAATATTTGTTATCGGGTTGCTATCACAAAATACAAGACAAAACAAATTCTTGTAAATACCTGAATCTAGCAATCGCCAAAAATTTCCCCGGATCAAAAGAACTATTCAATCAACTTTGCCAATAAATTTTAACAACAATGCAAAATATAATAGCCAATAACTACCCTATTTATTTCAATGAAAAAGCATACGAAGCATTAAATCTTCATTTGAAAGAAAATAAATATTCAAAAATATTCATTATACTAGACAATAATACAAATGAATATTGCACAACACTATTTCTCCCTTTTTTAGAAACCGATCTTACGATTGAAATCATCGAATTTGATTCGGGAGAACAAAATAAAAATATTGAGACTTGCGTCCAAATTTGGAATGTCCTCACGGAACTTGGTGCCGATCGAAAGAGTCTAATCATCAATTTAGGAGGCGGTGTAGTCACTGATTTAGGGGGATTTGTAGCTTCCACCTTCAAACGAGGGGTAGATTTTATCCACATTCCAACTACCTTATTATCGATGGTTGATGCCTCTGTAGGAGGTAAAAATGGTGTAGACTTAGGGAATTTAAAAAACCAAATAGGAGTTATAAATGTGCCCATTATGGTACTAATTGATACTCAATATTTAGAAACGGTCCCACAAAATGAGATGCGATCTGGCCTTGCCGAAATGCTCAAACATGGCTTAATATACGACCAAGAATATTGGGAACAATTTTTAGACTTAAAGGCTATTGATTTTGCTGATTTTGATCAATTAATTTATCGTTCTATTGAAATAAAGAATGAAATTGTAATGCAAGATCCCACAGAAAAAAATATTCGTAAAGCATTAAATTTTGGTCATACGCTTGGCCATGCAATTGAAAGCTACTTTCTCGAAAACGATACTAAAACCACTTTATTGCACGGAGAAGCTATAGCCGCAGGAATGGTATTAGAAAGTTTTATTTCACTTCATAAAAACCTAATCAATCAGGAAGAATATTTTCAAATAAAATCTACTCTTAAATCAATTTATGGCATAATAGTTTTTGATGAAAACGATATTGAACCCATCCTAGAATTACTCATACATGACAAAAAAAATGAATATGGGACCATACAGTTTGCTTTGTTAGACGGTATCGGAAAAATAAAGATCAATCAATCCGTTGAAAATGAATTAATTCTTGAGGCTTTTTTGGATTATAAATCTTAATTATTTTTTATAAAAAGGATTGCATTAGGTATATAATATTTTTTACATTTGCACCAATGAAAAAAAGCCAAAACAAACGCACTTACAATACGAGTAAAATCCGTAGCAATATGTCTTTTCTGAGAATATTGAGACGTTTTAATTGCATTAAAGGTAACTTTGATTTTGATATTTTTCAATATTTGAAAGCTGACCACGAGAAGCTTCAAATCATTTACTCAAATATTAGGGTTTGAATTATAGGTTACTGTACTGTACACTATTTTAATCTATAATTATGACATCTAATGAATACAAAATATTCTGATTTAATCAATCAAACCTATTATTTTCCGCAGGAAGAATTTACCTTAAACAAAGATAATCTTCAATTTCACAATATCGATTTAATGAAATTGGTGGAACAATACGGAACTCCATTAAAGTTCACCTATTTACCTCAAATCTCTAACAATATTAACAAAGCCAAAAGCTGGTTTCGTAAATCGATGGAGAAAAACAAGTATGAGGCCAAATATTATTATTGTTATTGTACAAAAAGCTCTCATTTTGAATACATTATGAATGAAGCTTTCAAAAACAACATTCATATTGAAACATCATCTGCTTTTGACATTAATATTGTTGAAAATTTATTAGCAAATGGCAAGATCAACAAAAGCACTTATGTGATATGCAATGGTTTCAAAAGAGACCAATACATTGAGAATATTGCCCGTTTGATCAATACTGGTCATAAAAACACCATCCCAATTATTGATAACTTTGAAGAACTTGATTTGCTGCAAGGTCAGATCAAGAATAAATTCAAAATAGGAATTCGTATCGCCGCTGAAGAAGAGCCAAAGTTTGAATTTTATACCTCCAGATTGGGAATAGGTTATAAAAATATTGTTCCGTTTTATAAAAAAGAGATCAAAGAAAATAAGAAATTGGAGCTGAAAATGCTGCACTTTTTTATCAATACGGGAATAAATGACAATGCCTATTATTGGAACGAATTAGTGAAATGTATAAAAGTGTATGTGGCATTAAAAAAAGAATGTCCTACTCTAGATGGATTAAATATTGGTGGCGGTTTTCCAATTAAAAACTCATTGGCATTTGAATATGATTACCAATACATGATTGACGAAATAATCAATCAGATTAAAATTGCTTGTGATGAAGCTGAGGTAGATGTGCCAAACATTTTTACTGAATTTGGTTCTTTTACTGTAGGAGAAAGTGGAGGTGCTATTTATCAGATTTTGTATCAAAAGCAACAAAATGATAGAGAGAAATGGAACATGATTGACTCTTCTTTCATTACTACTTTACCAGATACTTGGGCCATCAACAAACGCTTTATAATGCTAGCAGTAAATCGCTGGAACGATACCTATGAGCGGGTTTTACTTGGCGGAATGACTTGTGATAGTGATGATTATTACAACTCTGAGCAAAACATGAATGCCATTTATTTGCCAAAATATAACAAAGAAAAACCATTGTATATAGGGTTTTTTAATACAGGCGCATATCAAGAAACAATTGGTGGATATGGTGGTTTGCACCACTGTTTAATTCCACAACCCAAACACATATTGATAGACAGAGACGAAAACGGAATCTTGGCAACTGAGGTTTTTTCAGAACAACAAACTTCCCAAGATGTCCTTAAAATATTAGGGTACGACAAAAAAAAATAAATTCACAATAAATCAATTAGTCAATTTAAAAATTCGTTAATTTTGAAAAACAACTTTAACCAAATGATTTTTAAGTATTTAAATTTTTAGAAAATGAGCAAAGGACCAATCAGTCAGTTTATTGAAAAGCATTACTTGCATTTTAATTCTGCATCTTTAGTTGACGCAGCTAAGGCATACGAACAACAATTAGCAAATGGTGCAAAAATGATGGTGAGCATGGCTGGTGCTATGAGTACTGCCGAGATTGGAAAAATATTTTCCGAAATTATTCGTCAAGATAAAGTGCATATTATTTCTTGTACAGGTGCCAATCTTGAAGAAGACATTATGAATCTTGTAGCTCACTCTCATTATGAAAGAGTTCCAAATTATCGTGATTTAACTCCTCAAGACGAATGGGATTTACTAGAAAGAGGTTTGAATCGTGTTACTGATACTTGTATACCAGAACATGAAGCTTTTAGACGTTTACAAAAACACATTTACAAAATTTGGAAAGATGCTGATGATAAAGGAGAACGCTATTTCCCACATGAATTCATGTACAAAATGTTACTTTCTGGAGTTTTAGAAGAGTACTATGAAATAGACTTAAAAGACAGTTGGATGTATGCTGCTGCAGAGAAAAATTTACCTATTATTGTACCGGGTTGGGAAGATAGTACCATGGGAAATATATTTGCATCGTATGTAATCAAAGGAGATTTAAAAGCTTCTACGATGAAATCCGGTATTGAATATATGGTTTTCTTATCAGATTGGTATCCAAAAAATAGTTCAAACGGTATCGGTTTCTTTCAAATTGGTGGCGGAATAGCTGGAGATTTCCCAATTTGCGTAGTGCCTATGTTGTACCAAGATATGGAAATGCACGATGTACCTTTTTGGAGTTATTTCTGTCAAATTTCTGATTCAACAACTAGTTACGGTTCCTATTCTGGAGCAGTGCCAAATGAAAAAATTACTTGGGGTAAATTAGATATAAAAACACCAAAATTTATTATTGAATCTGATGCTACTATTGTAGCGCCTTTGATTTTCGCTTATTTATTAGATCTATAGAATATTTTTTATGAAAAGAGTAATTGTTGATTACGCAAAACTTACCAATGCAATTTTAAATCTTTTGGTTGACAAATTTCCAGATGGTTATGATGATTCAAATATTATTAGTTTTAGAAATGCTAAAAATGAATTGATTGAAGCAGTTGAAGTACGAACTGAAGACACTATTTATTTAGTAAAAGTGAGCACAAAACTGGCTGACAGAATTGAAAATTATGATGAGGATGATGAAATAATCATTGATGATGTTGTTGAGCCTATAAAAGGACTTGACTTAGACGATGATATTGATGATGATGACGAGGAGGATAATGACAAACCAGATTCAGATTTAGGAGATGATGAAGATGAGGATTCTGATGAAAAGGATTATTCTGATGATGATGATGACGAAGATGAGGATTAATTAAACTCAAAAAATACCTAAAAGGAACTCAATCACGAGTTCCTTTTTTTTTCCTTTAGAACTAAAATAGTTGCCAAAATGACTCAAGAAATTTTACACGCCAAATTAAAAGAGAACTTCGGCTTTGAAAAATTCCGGCCCAATCAAGAAGATATTATAAATTGCATACTTTCAGGACAAGATACATTAGCTATAATGCCAACGGGTGGTGGTAAATCAATTTGTTTTCAATTACCCGCATTACTATTTCCGGGAATTACGATCGTAATCTCGCCACTAATTGCCTTGATGAAAGATCAAGTTGATGGGCTAAAAGCGAATGGAATTGAAGCCTGTTTTATCAATAGTAGCCAAACCGAAGACGAAAGACAATTTTATATAGAAAGCTTGAAATCAAACGTTATTAAGCTGGTTTACATTGCTCCTGAAAGCTTGTCTTTTTTGGACAATATTTTCAATAGTTTAAACATAAGTCTTATTGCTATTGATGAAGCGCATTGCATTTCATCTTGGGGACATGATTTTCGGCCAGCTTACACAAATCTTGGATATCTAAAAAATCGCTTCCCTTCTACTCCAATTTTAGCTTTAACTGCCACTGCCGATAAAGCTACTCGTAAGGACATTAGCCAACAATTAAACTTAAAAAATCCGAAACTATTTGTCGCTTCTTTTGATCGAAAAAATTTAAGCTTAGAGGTGCGTCCCGCTTTAGAAAGAGTCAAACAAATTATAGATTTCATCCAAGAGAAACCAAATGAATCAGGAATCATTTATTGTCTCAGCAGAAAAACAACGGAAGAACTTGCTGAAAAACTACAAAAGTTAGGTGTAAGTGCAAAAGCTTATCACGCTGGTTTAGATAATGCAATTCGCTCGAAAACACAAGATGAATTTATCAACGATGATTGTAAAGTGGTTTGTGCAACCATAGCTTTTGGAATGGGTATTGACAAATCTAATGTTCGTTGGGTAATTCACTATAATTTACCAAAAAACATAGAAGGGTATTATCAGGAAATTGGTCGCGCTGGTCGCGATGGTTTGCCATCAGAAACCGTATTATTCGAAAGTTATGGCGATGTGATTCAACTGCAAAAATTTGCCTCTCAAGGTTTAAACGCAGAAGTGCAACTGGCCAAACTAGAACGAATGAAACAATATGCCGATGCGTTAAGCTGTCGCAGAAAAATATTGCTCTCCTATTTTGGTGAACTCGTTACAGAGAATTGTGGAAATTGCGATATTTGTAAAAATCCACCACTATTTTTCGATGGAACCATACTTGCTCAAAAAGCATTATCGGCAATTATTAGATTACAAGAAACCGAACCACTGCCTGTAATTATAGACTTTTTGCGCGGTTCTAAAAACGCTTATATTTATGAAAAAGAATACCAAAACCTAAAAACTTATGGTGTAGGTATTGATTTTTCATGGTACGATTGGAATCAATATTTGATACAATTGATAAATCTTGGCTACTGTGAGATTGCTTTTCATAAACAAAATAAAATTCGGCTTACTAGTTTAGCTAAAAAAGTTTTATTTGAAGGTGAAAAAGTACAACTGACAACGGTTCAGAAAATCAATACTGAGAAGCAAGAAATCACAGAAACGAAAAGCAAAACAGTAGCTAATTCACTTTTTAAAACCTTACGAAAATTACGTTATGAAATTTCCAAAGAAGAATCCGTTCCTGCTTATGTAATTTTTAGTGATGCGGCTTTGCGCCAAATGGAAACTGAAAGACCAATGAGCGACACCGAATTACTAGCAATTGATGGTGTTGGTAAAGCAAAACTAGAAAAATATGGCGATGCTTTTATAAAAGTTATTCAAGATTTCCAGAAAGCAAAAGGTACTAAAAAGAAAAAAGAAGCCACAACCTACAAAGAAACATTGGAACTTTATAAAAACGGATTGACTGTTGAGGAGATCGCTCAAAAAAGAAAATTAGGATTAAGTACTATTATGTCCCATTTAGCTAAACTGTATGTTGACGGAGCAGAAATAGATTTGGATTCGTTTATCTCAAAAGAAGAAGTTTCGCAAATTGCCGATGCTCAAATAAAACTGGAATCACCAAATGCTTTAAAACCCTATTTTGATTATTTTGAAGAAAAAATAGATTATGGAAAAATCCGATTGGCATTAGCAATATTAGAAAAAGAGAATGCTGTACATTAAACCTACGCTATGATTCAATCTTTTCAACCATATGTTGATTCACAAACCGAAATTTTGATTTTGGGCACAATGCCAGGTATTGCTTCGCTTGAAAAACAGGAGTATTATGCACACAAAAGAAATCATTTTTGGAGAATACTGTACACGATTCTGAACGCTATGCCAATATCTGAAATATTCGAAGAAAAAATACAGGTACTCCAAGCGAATAAAATTGGACTTTGGGATGTTTTAGAGAATTGCGAGAGACAAGGAAGTTTAGACATTCATATCAAAAACCAAAAGGAAAATGATTTTGAATCTTTATTTAGACTGTTCCCCAATATCAAAACAATTGTCTTTAATGGTAAGGAAAGTCATAAATACTTTTGTAAAAAATTTGGACAAATAAAAGGCATCACCTATCATGTGATGCCCTCCACTAGTCCTGCTAATACAATGAGTTTTGAAAACAAGCTCAAATTGTGGTCAACTTGTTTTTAAAAACTATAAATATCTTTCTTGAAAAATATTCAGATGGTGTTTTTGATGTCCAATCATAATAAAACCTATTGCTCGAACTGAAACACCTACATTTGAGGCAATTCCCATTCTTTTTAATTGATCTTCTGAAAAACTTTTAAAAAGAAACAAATTCGAATGACGCACCGCAGAAAATTCAGCTAATAAATCTTGAATACTTCTAGCTGTTGCTTCGGTATTATTTACATAGTAATTCTCATCAAAACCTGGCAATGGGGTTTGATCGTTTCTGGAAATTCGCAAGGCTCGATAACCAAAAATTCGTTCTGTATCTATCACATGCTGGATGATTTCTTTGATGTTCCACTTGCCTTCAGCATATCTGTAATCAAATTTATCCATTGGAATGTTTTGCACAAAACGAATGAAATCATGAAGCGAAATTTCTAATTCTTCAATCAAATTAACAGCTCCAAGCGCGTTTAAATAAGGCGCATAAAAGGGAGCATATTCTGAAGTAGGTAAATGTGTTGAATTCATATTATCTGTTATTTAAGCTGAGTTTCTACTGGCGTTTGTATTCCCAAAAAGCGAACGCGTTACTATTTTTTCGTATACTTTAATCAATGCTTCATCGGGCATTTCCGCTTTATTCAATTCGTTAATTCGTAACAAAGCATATTGTTGTATTGTTAACAATGGCAACACTATACGTTCTCTAACTTGTATAGATGCTTTACCATCTGGATAATTTTCCATTAATTCTTTGTGACCTGCAATTTTTAAAAGCAATCGTTTTGTTTCTAAAAATTCATCATAAATAATTTGCCAAAATGCTCCAAACTGAGGATCTTTTTTCATGTAAGCCGTTAGAGGGAAAAATGATTTAGCCAATGACATCATACTGTTTTCTAGCAAGGTTTTAAAGAACAGGGAATCATCATACAAATCTTGTACTTTATCCCATTGATTGGTTTCCTCAAAATATTTTAGCGCGGTTCCTACTCCAAAAAAACCAGGAACATTTTGCTTTAACTGACTCCAAGAACCCACAAAAGGTATCGCACGTAAATCGGCAAAATCTAAATGCTCCGATTTACTCCTTTTAGAAGGTCGACTTCCAATATTTGTTTTCGCATAATATTTCAAAGTACTCATTTGCTCCAAATAAGGAATGAATTTGGGATGATTTTTAAAACTCAAATACTTTTCATAGCCTAAACCAGCTAATTGATCTAAAATATCTTTTTCATGCGCAGATAATTCATTTTGTCCTTTACTAAAAACTTGATTAGTCACACCAGCACTCAATAAATTTTCTAAATTGTATCGACAAGAATCCAAAGTTCCAAAATTAGAACTAATTGTTTGCCCTTGAACTGTTATCTGGATTTCGTTGTTTTCAATATTTGGACCTAATGAAGCATAGAATTTGTGCGTTTTTCCTCCACCACGAGCTGGCGGTCCGCCTCGACCATCAAAGAAAATCGCTTTAATGCCAAACTTTCTAGAAATAGCTGTCAACGCCTCTTTGGCTTTATAAATACTCCAATTTGCCATTAAATAACCGCCGTCTTTTGTTCCGTCAGAAAAGCCAAGCATAATGGTTTGTTTGTTGTTTCGGCGAGCTAAATGTTCTGCATAAACAGGATTAGAATATAACTTCTCCATCATTTCATGTGCATTTTGCAAATCATCAACAGATTCAAATAACGGAATAATATCCACCGTAGGATTTTCCCAGTTACTCAGGCGGAACAATGCAAAGATTTCCATAACATTCAATGCACTGTCGTTGTTGCTTATAATATAGCGATTTGCACCAAATTCGCCATTATTCGCCTGAATTTCTTTAATAGTTTGAATAGATTCTAAGGTAGATCGTGTCATTTCATTATCAAAAACAGACGGGTCGATATTACCTTTAACTTTTGATAATATGGTAAATTTATCAGCTTCAGAAAGCTCATAATAATTCTTAGGAAAAACTAAAGTATTGGAATTAGAATACAATCCCACTACATCTTTGAAGACTAAATCGTGTATTTTACTATTTTGACGAATGTCTAATGAAGCAAAATGAAGCCCAAATAGATTCACTTTTATCAATAATGCATCCAGTTCATCCAAATACAAAGATTGATGTTGATCAATAATAATCTGCTTTATTTTATTTAATTGAGATTTAAAGTCCTCGAGAACAATGAAAATTTCTCCTTTTGAATAGAAAACAGATCTATAAAGCTTTTGTTCCAGTTCTGTTATTAAAGTATCTACCCCTGAGAAAGTTAACTTTCTTTTTAAATTTCTAATTTCAATATAATAACACTTCAAGATTGAGGTTCTCAAACGGTCTGCAACTTTTAAAGTAATTTCAGTAGTCACAAATGGATTACCGTCCCGATCACCACCAGGCCAAAAACCAAGTTTAATCAAGGGGTTTTGGATAGAATTTCCTTTGAAAAGGTTTTTTTGCAAATAATGAACCATCTCTCCAGAAGTTTGATAAAATACATTTTCAAGGTACCAAATTAAACTAACTGCTTCATCGTAAGGATTTGGCTTTTCATTTTTAATAAATGGCGTTTTCCCTAATTGAGCCAACAATTGCTTGATGTCGAGTAAGTTATTTTTCCGAATTGCATTCGTCAAATCATTAATAATACCAAGAACTGCTCCAGGATAAAACTGCGTAGGATGTGCCGTTAATACGGTCCTAACATTAAAATTTTCTAGAAAATCTATAAGCTCCTCTTCATTGTCTTTTGCATCTGCCTTCTCCTTAATGTCTCGCAAAGACCCTATTCCTTCCATATTGTTTACAACAGGAAAAGCAGCATCTTCGATAGCATCAAATAAAACAATTTGACGTTCTATGTACTGAATAAATCGAAACATCAGATCTATTTTATCCGTTTCGGAAGCGTTTTGCAAATACCTTTTGGCAAAAAAATCTACAATCTCCTTTGGTGTTTCTTGCTTTTTAAAACCAATTTCACAAACATCTGTAAACAACGGAAGTAAAACACCCGTACTATCAATAGAATCAAATGGTAACGTTATAAATACACTGTTGTAAATATGGTATTTTGAAAGAACATCTTGATTAAATCGTTCAATTTTAGGTAGTGTGTACATGGTTAGTTGTGGTTGGTTTAGTTAATTGTTCATAAAAAAACCCCAAGAATTAACTTGAGGTTCTATTTACAATATAGCGCATTCAAGATTAATTACATATTTTTGAAAATAGTATGCATCAAGCGCTTCTTATCATTAATGCTTTCCTCAAGTGAGATCATTGTTTCTGTTCTATAAACACCCTCAATATCATCTATCATGAAGATAACATCTTTAGCATGCTTGGTATCTTTAGCTCTAATTTTACAAAAAATATTGAATTTACCTGTGGTAACAGATGCTACTGTAACGAATGGAATTTCATTAATTCGCTCTAAAACAAATTTTGTTTGCGACGTATTGTTCAGAAAAACACCCACATACGCTATAAACGAATAACCTAACTTATCATAATCAAGAACTAATGAAGATCCCATGATGATGCCAGCATCTTCCATTTTCTTTACTCTGACATGTACAGTTCCTGCAGATATAAGTAATTTTTTTGCAATATCTGTAAATGGAACTCTTGTATTGTCTATCAACATGTCCAAAATCTGGTGATCTACTTCATCTAAACGAAATTTACTCATAACTCTTTAATTATCATTATTATTTACTTTAACAAAGTATAAAAATATACATAAAAACAACAAAAAGACATAAATATTAAATATTTATCATTCCGTTAACAATTTTTATGTTATTATCTAAATAAAAATCTGCTTTTTGATTTAATTTAGGAATGTTATTAAAATCATCTTTATAACTTGCTTCTTTAGCATCGTATTCAAAATGACCGAAATACCCTTCCAAATTTCCTATTTGAGAAATGTAGGCATTAAAAAAAATATCATTATCAATTAACTCTTCTTTATACTGAAGTGCAAAATTGGTGATTATTTCAATACCATCATAATTTATCTTGATGTTTTTATAGATAAAATCATAAAAAACGACTTTATTTTGAGGAATATTCAAGTATTTATTAATTCCGTTGCTAACTATAACGTTTTCGCTCAGCATGTTAAAACTAGAAATTAAAGCCATGAAAACATATTTTCGCGTTTCTTCACGTTCATAATCGTAAGAAAAATGTCCGGCTTCTATAAGAATAGTTGGAACTCCTAAATACTGGAACGTATCACCAATACAATTGAGATTAAAGGAATCATCAAAACGTCCGATTTGATTTGGTAAATATTCTTGAAGTATTTCATTTACACCAGCAATAAGATGAATTGCTTTTAATCGAGTGTCGTTAATTTCGCGATTCTCATTGTATGAAGGCGCTAAAAAAGATAGCGTTGCAGGTTTTCCAGTATCGCTTACGCCAAAAATAGTGCGCTGATCGTGAAGGTTAAAACAATAATCAGGTTTAAACTCTTCAAAAACAGCTCGTAAAAGCTTACTTTCTGGCTGTGTAAGTACTTGTGAATCGCGATTCAAATCAACTTTATTAGCATTTTCTCTAGTGTATAAAGCAGCTCCATCAGGGTTTAGCATTGGAATACAATAAAAGGTAAATGCATCAAGGAATTTTTGCTCGCTTTCTGAACCACCATGCAAGACATTCAAAAAATCAAACAAGGCTTTTGTAGTGGTAGCTTCATTACCGTGCATTTGTGACCAAAGAAATATTTTAGTTTTTCCTTTCCCTATTTGGTAGGAATAAATGGATTTCCCTAAAACCGATTTCCCAATAACTTTAAGCTGATTTGCCGTATTTAATTTTTCTAAAATCGGAACAATTGAGTCTAACGTAATGTATCGTCCGTGTATTGAATGTTCCTTATACCGATGAAATAATTCTTCTAAATTCATGCTACTTTATTTGATTTACAAAAGTAAACATCTTTATATTTACATTTGTAAACATTAAAAAGTGACCTAATTATATAAATGTAAACACTCTTTAGGCAGCTTCAATAGGGATCTGACTTTGTTTAGTAAACAATTAGTCTCATTTAAATTTTTATTAATTAATTAATATATTATCAAGTACTTGCGTATTGTTATTTAACTGATAAGTTACATCTTTTTACGCTCGTAATTCTATTTACAGTTGTGATTTTGGTATTTCAGTTCTTTTTAGTTACATTTGTAAATAGTTTTTTCTAAAAAAACAATTTACAATGGTAAACACAGAGGATTTTATAAAAAGGTTGGAAATTATTCTGGATTATTATAGCCTGAATGCTTCTGCTTTTGCAGATAAAATTGGGGTACAACGCTCCAGTTTGTCTCACCTCCTTTCTGGACGAAATAAACCAAGCTTGGATTTTATTCTTAAAATACTGGATGTTTTTCCAGATGTAGATTTGTATTGGATTTTGAATGGAAAAGGAAGCTTTCCAAAAAACACAGAAGAGTTTGATAAAAAAGAAAGTCGCGTTGAGCAAATTGTAAAACAAAATATTTATACCCCTCCACCGACTGAAATAATTACTGAGAATTTATTTTCGGAAATAAAAATACCAAATTCGATTCCAGTATTGGAAACAAAAAAAATAGAAAATCAAATTAACGATAAAGAATCGTATTCTGCTGCTATTGACAAAATCGTAATTTTTTATAAAAATGGAACTTTTAAAAGTTATGTCCCCGATTAAAAAAACAACCCCAATTCAGATTTCCAAATTGGGGTCATTCAAAAAAAAAAACTAAATTGTAATTCTGTTATCTAAGTACAAAAAATCAAGATTACTAATTTACTTCTACACGTTGCTTCGAGTAAACAGTACCATCAAAAAAAGTGAGCAAGCAAATATTTTTTTGTAAATATGTTTTTTAAAGACTTATTTACATTTACGAATAATTTAAAATTTTGGTTTTGATTTTTTTTAAACAAATTTAATTTTTTTTGACTGAATATCCTTTTGCCGATATTTTACCTTCAACACCTATAAAATGTTTCTTTAAAATTGCAATGTCACTTTCTATAGTTCCAGAAGGTAAAACTGGCATTCCAAGATTAACTTCTTTCTTACCAAAATCAAATGCGACAGGGATTATAGGAACATTTGCTTTTAAAGCGATATAATAAAATCCTGTTTTCAATTCGGTAACTTTTTTTCGGGTTCCTTCTGGAGCAACTGCCAAACGAAAAATTTCCTTCCTGTCAAAAATCGCTGCAATAGAATCGACTTTGTTTAAACCTCCAGAACGATCCAATGGTTCACCGCCCATATATCTAAAATAAAAACCAAATGGAAAACGAAATAATTCTTTCTTACCAACCCAGTTCATTTCTAATCTCGTTATTCCCCTTGTAAAAATCCCCAAGTAAAAATCATGGGCACTGGTGTGTGGCATCACCATCATAACACACTTTTTTATATTTGGATCAATACCACCAATAATTTTCCAGCCCATGAGTCTAAAAAATATCCATTCGTAAAATTGTTTCTTCATTCTTTTTTATTTACTGCAAAATAAAAGATTTAAATCTTATTTTTGGATAAACTGCCAATAATGATTAAAAAAATATTTAGCTATCTCCTTCCGATAAAAATTTACGAAACAAAATCAGTATTGAGTAAATCGCTAGAAGTGACTTGGGAAAATGGTGAATTAGTTTTAGACTCGGAAAATGCTAATTATTCGTATGGTAGTTTACAACGTATTTTAAGATTGGGGTTAAAAAATATTGGATACGAAAAAATAGCCGTCATGAATCAAATTCTTATTTTGGGAGTTGGTGGCGGAAGTGTTATCAAAACATTGGTTGACGAAATAAAATTTAAAGGAAGTATCACTGGAATTGAAATTGATCCCGAAATTATAAATATTGCAAATACCTATTTTAAATTAGACGAAATAAAAAATCTTACTATTGTAATTGATGATGCTTTTGAATTTGTTTTAAAAACTAAAGCCAAATACGATTTAATTATTATTGATATTTTTCAAGATACAACAATGCCTAATTTTTTATTTGAAACTTTTTTTACCAATAGGGTTTGCTCTCTTTTAAAAAGTCGTGGTTTTGTTCTTTTTAATACGATGCTATTAAATGACAGTCAAAATTTGCGAAATAAAAAATACGTCTCTGAGTTTTTCAAAAATGAATTTCAAATAAAAACCATTCCGAGAGTTGAAATTCATAATGAATTGATTGTAATCGAAAAATTAAATTAAATGTAAACTGTAAATGGTCTTCTTGAAACTTTACAATTCAATAGTCTTACATCGACACCATTATTTTGCACACTCCTATAATTATTTAATTCTCTGTTGGAATGAAAAAAATTTTAAAAAAATTGCTTCTTGGAAAAACGTCAAAGGGTTTTCAACCTAAATTTAATCCTATTCAAAAACGGATTCAGAATATTCAATCCATTTGGAATAACGATCATCAGGAAGATAATGGAATTGAAAAAATCGTTCGGTTAGTATTAGCTTCGTCTCAATTACTTTTTCCAGGAATATACATAAAATATTGGGCCAGCAAAAAAGGAGTCGAATATCAAGATTTAGCTTTGGATTTCTATGTCCTATTAAAAGTGGTTTTTCCAATAGTGATTTTAGTAAATCATTGGCAAAGCCATCAATGGATTATTTGGATTCTTGTTTATCTATTTTTAGAAACTGTTTTTTATATTCCAACGTTAATTTTTGCCTCTGATTTATTTTCAAAACCACGTTCGTACAAAAGGTCTATGTTGTTGCTTTTCTTTAATTATTTAGAGATCGCATTCGCGTATGCCGTATTTTATTCTATTGATCGATACTTAAACAGACCTTTCTTTCATTGGTTTGATGCTATTTATTTCAGTATTGTAACATCCTCTTCTATTGGTTATGGAGATTATTTTCCCATTACCACAATCGGGAAATTTCTAGTTACAACACAAGCCTTACTGTTTCTGTTTTTCATTGTGCTTTTCTTGAATTTCTTTTCCACTAAAGTAAAAACAAAAGGCTATTTCGATCACGAAAATCTAGAGTAATTACAGCATTTTTCTCGCTTTTTCTAAGTCTTCCGGCGTGTCTATTCCTATTCCAACATGTGTCGTTTCGACCATTCTAATTCGTTTTCCAAATTCCAAATAACGCAATTGTTCCAATTTTTCGGATGCTTCCAAAGATTGCATTAGTAAACTATAAAAATCCAATAAGGCTTGTTTTCTAAACGCATAAATCCCGATGTGTTGCATGTACCGAACGCCCACATTTTTTTCTCTTGGATACGGAATTACCGAACGCGAAAAGTACAATGCAAATCCATTTTGATCCACAACCACTTTTACATTATTCGGGTTATTTATGTCTTCTTCATTTGTAATTTCGCGCATCAACGAAGCTAAATCTACTTTTTTATCCAAATCATTTCTAAAAACTTCAATGACTTTTGCCAACGGTTCCGCATCAATAAATGGTTCGTCTCCTTGCACATTAACCACAATGTCAACGTCTAGATTTTCGACTGCTTCCGCGATTCTATCACTTCCAGATTCATGTTCTTTGATGCTTTTAATGGCTTTTCCATCGTGAGAAACGATTTCGTCATAAATTAAATCAGAATCTGTTACCACAAAAACATCATCAAACAATTGCGTGTTTATGGCTGCTTCATAGGTTCTTAAAATGACCGTTTTGCCTCCCAAATCCTGCATCAGTTTTGCGGGAAATCGTGTAGAAGCGTAACGTGCGGGAATGACTGCTATTATTTTCATTACTTTTTTATATTTTTGTCAAGATGATGCTAAGACACAAAGTTAAACGGATTTTCTGAAGAATTAAATTTTAATGATAAAGGATTATTTTAATAAAATAAAGCTGAATTTAAATTATAAAAATTAAAAACTCAAAAATTATTTATCTTAATTTTCGTAATTCCAAATTAGGCTTTCTTCTATTGATATAGCTTTATAAATTTGATATGCAAACTCAACTAATACACCGTTTAGATGTTCGAATTTTTTAATATCAAGTTCAATTTTAATTTGTTCATTATTTATCTCACAATAATTAAATAAATATTTGAAAATTTCAAAGTGATAATTCGTTTTTTTAATTTTAGTTTTATCAATTATAGATTTTGAATGAACTATTGAATGTCTTACTTCAGATAAAATGTTTATTAATTCACCAAATTTTATATTTACATTATTATTTTTTGAAAAATTCTGTAGAGAAGTATTTCCTATCCTTTTTACTAATTTATAAAGGTTTGCTCCTCCTTTTATATCCTCTCTTTTAATTTTTCCTTCAATACTAAATTTTCTCTTAATTATTTCTTGAAATTCTAAGTCACACTCTGTTTTATATAAAACACAGTCTTTAAAATATTTTTCAAGAGCTTCATAAGATTGAGAATAAATCAGACAAAATTCTCTTGATAAAATATTGAAAATTTCATTTTTATAGTTTTCTTTTAAAGTTTCTTTAGATATGCCAGAATGAAAAGGCAATGCCCAGCCATTATCCGTTTCACCTGTCCAATCGCTCAAAAATAATGAAGAAGTAGAAATATATGATGCTTCTTCTTCTGTGTATTTTTGACAATCTAAAATCAGAATTTTGTTTAATCTATTAGTGGTATGTTTGTAGTCAAGTAAAGTTGAAAAAAAATTATCAAGAAACTTTTTGTATTCATTTTTCATAATATTATTTTCTATTTTTTTTTAGTAAAAATGATACTAATTTTAATGATTCTGAAATAATAAATTAATCTCCGAATTATTTATATACAATTTTCTACATTATCTTAACCGAAGTCATACTCAATGAACCTGCCAATAACTTATCATTAAACAAACTGAGTTCTTCTTGTTTTCCCTTTAATCCCAAAGTATATAGTAAAGGTAAATAATGTTCTGGCGTAGGAATTGCTAATTGAAACGCCTTGCTTTGTTTCTCAAAATCAATCAATGGTTGAAAATTTATTCAACCGCATTCAATGGGCTTACATGTCCTAAAAACAAAACCGGCATTTTTTGGGTATTCGAAAAAGAGCCTGAAATTTTATGTAAGTCGTTTAAAGTATTCATAAACAATATATTTAAATGTTTTTTAAACCATTAAGAGATTTAAGAAGATTAAGATTTTGGAATTGTCACTTAATGAACCTTAATTTTCTTAATGGTTTAATTTTAAAATAATCATTCTACAAAATTCTCATCCTTAAAACCTATTAAATATAATTTATTTTTTGCTCGTGTCATTGCAGTATACAACCACCGAATATAATCCCTATTAATGCCATCAGGCAAATACGGTTGTTCTATAAAAACTGTATTCCACTGACCACCTTGTGATTTATGGCACGTAATTGCATACGAGAATTTCACTTGCAAACCATTGAAATATTCGTTGGCTTTCACTTTCTGGAATTTTTGAAATTTAGTTTCGCCTTCATAATCTTTCAGTACTTCCTGATACAATCGGTTGGATTCTTCGAAAGTTAAAGATGGCGACTCGCTTTTTATGGTGTCCATTAACAATACTGTTTCAAATGGAATCTGATTAGGATAATCGATCATTCTAATTTTTACTTTGGCAAACTTAAAACCATACAATTCTTTGATATTGAAAATTTCCAATATTTCGATGATATCACCATTGGCAATAAAACCCGCTTCATCCGAATCTTTCAACCAAAAATAATTGTTCTTAACCACCATCAGAAAATCGCCTGTGGAAAGTTCACTTTCTTTATCGAGGATTTTGGTTCTGATTTGCTCATTATATTGATTAGCTCTTTTATTGGAACGAACAATAAAAGCGGTGTCTTCTATACTATAATTACTGTAGGCAGAATTGATGGCATCTTGTATATCGTACCCATCGGTCAACCGAACAATATCCTTGAATTTTTTGACATCAAATTTGAATTCATCGATAAAAGAATCTTTTAATAACTCCCGAAGTTCCGTTGCGTTATGCAAAATTCCGGAATTTTCTTCCTGACGCATGACTTCATCCAACTCAATATGTTCTACTTCCTTATCATAATTCATTCCTAAAGTTTGAATATCTAATGCAGGACTTATGTCTAAATTTACGGGAGGCAACTGAGCCGTATCGCCTAATAAAATCATTTTGCAATTAGTACCTGAATAAACATACGAAATCAGATCATCTAATAAGGAGCCATTTTCATACAACTTAGAATCAGAATTCGTATCTGAAATCATAGAGGCTTCATCGACTATAAATATGGTGTTCTTGTGTTTGTTTTGTTGTAACGTAAACGAAACGCCACCACCCGCAGACTTCTTGGGAAAGTAGATTTTTTTATGAATTGTAAAAGCAGGTTTGTTCGAATAATTGGCAATTACTTTTGCCGCACGACCGGTTGGCGCGAGCAAAACATATTTTTTATTGATGTCTAATAAACTGTTTACAATAGTAGATATCACGGTTGTTTTTCCCGTACCCGCATATCCTTTTAATACAAAGATCGTTTTATTGTCTGTTTCGGTTAAAAAAATAGCAATTTTTTGAAAAAAAATATCTTGTTTATAGGTGGGCTGAAAAGGGAATTTTTTTTGTAAAAGACTATAAAACAGGGAGGAATTCATTTCGTGTTATTTGACTGCAAAGTAAAGAATGTTTTTTCAATTTCAATGTCAATAGCAATTTCAATTTTCAATTACTGCCATTGAATTTTGCTATTGTCATTGCTATTGCTCTTGTCATTGCAATTGAGTTTTGTAATTGATTTTTGCCATTGCAATTGATATTGTTATTGATTTTTAAATTTGTAAGTTTGCGTTGTTGAAAAAATCAATAGTATTATGGACATTGCCGAAAAAAAATATAAAAAACTTTCCATTCAAGTTTCCTTGACTGGACTTTCTTTTTGTTGTTTTGATACGCTAAATAATACGGTAACTTCCTTTAATGAAGTGCATTTTGATACCTTTCATAAAGCCACAAAAATTGAAGATTTGTTTGCTAATGCTTTCATTAATCATCCGGAATTAAAGGATTCTTATGATGAAATTCTGGTGATACACAACAACAATCTTTCTACTTTTGTTCCAGAACCATTATTTGATGAGAACTTTTTAGGCAGTTATTTGCAATACAATACTAAAGTTTTTGAAACTGATTTTTTCGCTTTTGATGAAATTCCAAACTATCAAATGAATGCAGTTTACATTCCCTATGTAAATATCAATAATTTTTTTATTGACCAATTTGGAACTTTCGATTACAAACATGCCAATAGTATTTTAGTTTCTAAACTTTTGATTGCCTCCAAAAATAAGGATGATAAAAAAATGTTTGTACATATTAATACAGGGCATTTTGAAATCATTGTAGTTCAGAACCAAAAACTAATTCTTTTCAATTCTTTTGACTACAAAACGCCAGAAGATTTCTTGTATTATATTTTATTTACGGCTGAACAATTGAACTTAAATCCCGAAAACTTCCCATTGGAACTAATCGGAAATATTGATACCGAAAGCGATTATTTCAAAATCGCTTACCAATACATTCGCAACGTTTCCCTCATTGATGTGGAAGATTTGCGATGGAACAATTATTTTTCTGAGGCCGAAAACAGAAATCATTTTATACTTTTCAACTCATGAGAATCATTTCAGGAAAATACAAAGGAAGACGCATTTTTCCACCAAAAGGATTGCCTGTTCGTCCCACAACCGATATGTCTAAAGAAGCATTATTCAATGTTTTGAACAACCATTTCAGTTTTGAAGGACTTAAAATATTAGATTTATTTGCCGGAACAGGAAATATCAGTTACGAATTTGCCTCAAGGGGAAGTACGCCAATCACTTCTGTTGATGGTGATTTTGGTTGTGTAAAATTCATCAAGCAAGTGGCAACCGAATATGATTTTAATATTGCCGCTACAAAAAGTGATGTTTTCACCTATTTAGAAAGATGTAAAACGTCTTATGACATTATTTTTGCAGATCCGCCTTATGCTTTGGACCAAAAAACGTTCGAAAAAATTATCTTATTAGTTTTCGAAAAAGAACTGCTTAATGAAGAGGGAATGATGGTCATCGAACATTCTAAATATACCAAACTAGATCATATGATTCACTTTTCGTTTCAGAAAAGTTACGGAGGTTCTATTTTTAGTTTTTTCGAAATTGGTTCTGGTGATAAAGAAGATTCTGAAAATGAATCCGACCAAAACGAAGGTGAAGAAGAATAATTTAGATAGTATATAAAACAGAAAAGCTCTTGAAATTGCAAGGGCTTTTCTGTTTTTAATAACCATTTAAAATAACTATTTACCAATTACCCAACCCAAAGTAAAGTTTAAAACTGGAACTAATTCACTGTCATTTTTGTCAAAATTATAACCAACACCCATATTCAAATCAAGGTTAAAATTCCCTTTATACGTTCGTTGAAAACCCCAAACCGGAGCTACAGTAATCGATGCATTTTGAGGTAAAAAGTTATCATTAGTAGAAATTGATTTGAAATTATAAAAAGCGGCCATAGCTACAAAACCGCCTGAATTATGAGAAGTGACTTTACCCTTTTCTGCCCTTTTCTCTAAATTATAATAATGACGAAACTGCTCATTAATGTAAGGATAAAAGGTCCAGGTATTCCCAAAACTATTCGATGTATATCCAAAACCTAAACTCAATTCTGAGTAAAGTGTATTTTTATCACTTATACCATGTTCGTAAACAAATCCGGGAAGAAGTGCGTTAATTTTAAATTGGCTTTTTTCTACAGCAGGTTTTTCTTGTGCATTAGAATGTGACATTGTCATTAAAATAAAAAGAGCTACAAAAGCTGCTTTACCATTTTTAGGTACCGATAATTGCATATATAGTTATTATTAAGTTCTCGATAAATCATTTATATAATATCGGACGCAAACATTAAACTAAATTTTAATTTATAAGAATTTTATTTAAAAAACAAATTCAATTTGTCGCTAACTTCTCTAATACCATTTGGTAAATAGGCGTTGCAACCCCAAATTTTACTGCTTGATCCACCACATATTTTGTCAAGGAAACTACTTCAGTATTTCTACCAGCCAATAAATCTCTGTGCATCGATGAAGTCGCGTCTTTTGGAGTTTTTTCGAGTTTAATAACCGTTTGAGCAACAATATCATCTGGCAACGTAACCCCTTTTGCATTAGCGACAGCAGTAATTTCGTTTAACAGTGACCTATAAATGGCTTTGTTTTCAGGGTTGTTTAAAATCTCGCCTATGTTTACATTCAAATAGGTAGTAGCTGAAGCTAATGCTGAAATAAAAATAAACTTTTCCCAAACCGTTTCTTCGATATTTTCCACAAGGTAACTTTCGATATTGGCATTTTCAAAGATGGATTGCAATACATTTAATTTGGAAACCGGAGCATTTTTAGAACCAAAAAATAGTTTTTCATACACACCTATTTTTTTGATAATACCCGGTGACTCAATCATTGCAACAATATACACACAACCTTGCAAAACAGTATTTTCAGAAAACAACTTTTGTATTCGCTCCGTGGCATCAACACCATTATATAAAGGTAAGAGTATCGTGTTTGGAGTAATACAATTTTTTATAGATTCTAAACTGGTTTCAATATCATAGGTTTTAGTGGCGCAAATAAGATAATCAAGTTTGCCTATTTCTTTAGGAACATTCGAAACTAAACTAGGAAAAGCAACTATTTCAGTAGTATCAGCTATAATTTTCAATCCATTTTTGGCTATTGCTTTTTGGGTTTCGCCACGTGCAATAAAAACGATTTCGATTGCATCTGATTCAAAATAAGCTTTAGCTAATAATCCTCCAAAATAACCACCTACTCCACCCAATCCTAAAATCCCAATTCTTGTTTTCATACAACTAATTTAAAAACAAAACCATCAAGAAAATTAGAAAATTAAGCCTTGGTACTTAATGAAACTAAATTTCTTAATGGTTCTATGTTAGATTTCACAATCTTTAATTTTATTAAACTTTTAATAAAAAAATGCAGACCTATAAGCCGGATTCTGTCCCCGAAAAATCGGAGCCTTATCATTTATCTAGATCACACATTACTGCGTGACTCAAGCTATCTACCCTTCAGCAACGAACGAGACGCCCTTAAATGCTGATATACTTGATATTTCACCGCATAGAGTTTACCTGGTTTCACTACAGCATTACCTGTACATACTTTCTGTTGCACTTGTCCTAATCCCGATAAATCGGAACCGACGGGTGTTACCCGCTATGCTTCCCTTTGGTGTCCGGACTTTCCTCTTTATTCCGAACTCGATTCGGAACCTGAAATCAGGTGTTGAAACAAGTTCAACATTAAGCGATAAGGCGGCCTGCGCGACAAATTTACACTATTTAATCCTTTTTTTTGTTTACTGTTACTTACTTTAACAAGCCTTTTACAATCAATTCATAATAAAACAGTTACCTTTAGTAAATAACTAAAAAATCTCTATTATGTCAAATATGTATCACTATGCCACCGTTTCTAAAGCCTTAGACGATTTGAATGAGATGGGATTTACCTATGATTTTAATATTCATGAGGACGATATTGTAAAAAATCCAAGCCATTATGAAATTCAACATATTTATCGATACGAAGGCGATAGTAATCCAGATGATGAAGCAACTGTTTATGGCATCAAATCAACTTCGGGTAAAAAAGGTGTGTTTGTAGCGGGATATGCAGCAAATTCCGAAAACGGTGCCGCAAGAGTTTTAATCGATCTCACTATAAAAGATAGAAATTCTTAATTGTTTCTATCACTTTAAAATAGTGCAAATAAACATGCAAAACATCCCTTTTAATTAGGAGTTTAATCCAGCTATTCGTTTCAATCTTATTCGCTATCCCGAGGTTTCGGGACCGGCGCATAAGGATTTTCACTGCAAACGAGTTCACTGAACTCCAATAAAATTATGGTACTGTGAAGTAATCTGAGCTAGGGTATTTGGGAAACAAAAACCATTCTGAAAATTATAAAATCTTTCAATCCTTAAATTTTTGCATCTTTAAATTAAAACCTATATTTGCTTTCGAATAAAATTTCTATGGAACAATTTGTTGTATCGGCTCGTAAATACCGTCCTCAAACATTTAAAGATGTTGTAGGACAAAAAGCCATTACCAATACTTTATTGAATGCCATAGAAAGCAATCACTTAGCTTCAGCATTGTTATTTACAGGACCACGTGGTGTTGGAAAAACAACCTGCGCCCGTATTTTGGCTCGAAAAATAAACCAGCCTGGATATGATGATCCTAATGAAGATTTTGCTTTTAATGTTTTCGAATTAGATGCCGCATCCAACAACTCCGTTGATGATATTCGAAATCTAATTGACCAAGTTCGAATTCCGCCACAAACGGGACAATATAAAGTTTACATTATTGATGAGGTTCACATGTTGTCTTCGGCAGCATTCAATGCTTTCTTGAAAACATTAGAAGAACCACCCAAACATGCCATTTTTATTTTGGCTACGACCGAAAAACATAAAATTATTCCAACGATACTTTCTCGTTGTCAGATATTTGATTTCAAGAGAATTACCGTAAAAGATGCTAAAGAACATCTTGCGGAAGTAGCTACCAGTCAAGGTGTAGTTTTTGAAGATGACGCTTTGCATATTATTGCTCAAAAAGCAGATGGTGCCATGCGTGATGCTTTGTCAATTTTTGACCGAGTAGTTTCTTTTTGTGGAAAAGATTTAACACGTCAAGCCGTTACGGAGAATTTGAATGTGTTGGATTATGAAACCTATATCAACATCACCGATTTAATCTTGGAAAACAAAATCCCAGATTTATTGATGTCTTTCAACGAAATTCTGTCTAAAGGTTTTGATGCACACCATTTTGTGTCTGGTTTAGCTTCTCATTTTAGAGATTTATTAGTTTCAAAAACACCTGCAACTTTATCTTTATTAGAAGTAGGAGAACAAGCACAAAAAATGTATGGCCTGCAAGCACAAAAATGCAGTCAAGACTTTCTTTTAAAAGGAATTGAAATGGCAAATGATTGTGATTTGAAATACAAAGTGAGCCAAAACCAGCGACTTCTTGTTGAACTTTGCCTGATGCAACTTGCCTCTATCACTTTTGATGGAGAAAAAAAAAAGTTGACCAATTTATAATTCCTCCTACTTACTTTAAAAAGAGCGATTACTCTATCGTTGAAAGTCCAAAAGTTAAAATAGAAAGCTCTACAATTAATCCAATTGCGGCAGCAACTCAAGAAAAAGAACCAGAAGTTATAGTTGTTGCTCCTACAATACCAGCTCCTACTCCCGCGATTAAAATTGATATTCCACAATCTAATGAACCAAAGGTTTCTGCTTTTTCATTAGCCAGCATTCGTGCCAAAAAAGCATTGGAAGAAAGCACCAAAGGGATTGTTAAAGAAGTGGCTCACTTACCAACAGAGTCGTTTACAGAAACTCAAATGTTATTGCATTGGAACAAATATGCGCAACGTTTAGGAGATAAAGGGTACAAAATTATGGAGTCGTTATTGCTTATTAACGACCCTAAATTAAACGGAACTTCCATCACTATTGAATTGCCAAATGAAGGTTCTAAACTAGATTTCGAAAAAGAATTAAATGGACTTTTAGGACATTTAAAAGGGCATTTGCACAATCATGATATCACAATTGAAGTTATTGTGAATGAAAGTATTGAAAGTAAAAGAAGCTTTAACGACCAGGATCGATACAACAGACTACATGAAATAAATCCAAATATTGAACTTTTACGATCAACATTTGGATTAGATTTAGATGCCTAATTTATCATTATATTTTACCATAATACATCGCTTTTACAATTCCATCTGAAAGTCCAATTTTAGGAACATAAATATTTCGTGCGCCACTCCATTTCATTGCGTTCAGATAAATTCTGGTGGCAGGAATAATTACATCGGCGCGATCTGGATTCAATCCTAATTCTGAAATTCTTTGCTCATACGAAAGTGAATTTAAGAACGCATATTGGGAATTCATGTAAATGTAGGACAAGGGTTTTTCTTGAACTTTACCCGACATTTTGAAAAGTTTATTAATATTTCCTCCAGAACCTATCAGAATAACTTCTTCATATTCCTCTGTATTTATTTTGATCCATTTTTCAATTTCATCCCAAACGACGTCACAAACCATGTCGTTTAATAATCGTACCGTTCCTGCTTTGAACGATCTTGAATTGATCAATTTACCATTCGAAAACAACGTAAATTCGGTACTTCCACCGCCAACATCTACAAATAAATACGTCTGATCCGTTTTTAATAAGTGATGTAAATCAGTTGAAGCAATTATTGCCGCTTCTTTTTTTCCATCGATAATTTCTATTTTGATGTCGGCTTTTTTCTTTATCAACGCAACAACTTCTTTACCATTGTAGGCTTCGCGCATTGCCGAAGTGGCAAAGGCCATGTACCGTTCTACCTTATGAACTTTCATCAAAAGATTAAAAGCTTTCATGGCATCGCACATTCTATCTAAATTTTCATCTGATATTTCACCAACTGTAAAAGCATCTTGACCCAAACGAATGGGAACACGTACCAACGAACTTTTATTAAACTGTGGTTCTTTTCCTTCTTGTTCTACAATATTGACAATCAATAAACGCATGGCATTAGAGCCAATATCGATTGCTGCATATTTTTTTATTTTAATCATTTTGAATTGAATTCGTTTTGTATTTTAGAGATTAGATGGTCTATTTATTAACTCTAAAATCTAAAAATTAGTACTAGTAATACCTTAGTTAAAGTAAAATAATTATAGAATGATTTCTGTTTTTGACTCGAATTCTACTTTACTTTGATAGTATTTATAAGTCTCCAGTTGTGCTCTAAAAACGGGATTGTGGTTCCTTACTCTGTATTTATTATCTAATTTATACGAATGATAACGCGCCTTAACATTCCCCTTCCAACCAATATCAAAATTGTCTATCAATTCATTTTTTATTTCTTGATCGTAAATTGGACACGTCACTTCGACACGGCCATCAAGATTTCTAGTCATAAAATCAGCAGATGAAATGTATACTTCAGTTTGACCTGCATTGCCAAAAATATAAACTCTAGAATGTTCTAAATAATTATCAACAATACTTATGGCTTCAATATTTTCACTCATTCCCGGAATTCCTGGTATCAAGGAACAAATACCTCGCACCTCAAGTTGAATTTTCACACCTGCCCTGCTGGCTTCATATAATTTATCTATCATTCCAAAATCTGACAGACTATTCATTTTTAGCTTAATATGCGTTTTCCTACCTGCAAGTGCATGCGTAATTTCTCGGTCAATTAATTTTATAAATCGGGTTCTGGTGTAATGTGGAGAAACTATTAAGTGTTTGTACCGATGTACTCTGTAATTGATATCAAAAAACTCAAATATTCTCATAATGTCTTTCAGAATTTGCTGATGACTGGTAAATAATGTCACATCGGTATAGACTTTAGCCGTAGATTCATTAAAATTTCCTGTCGAAATAAAACCGTAACGTCTTATTTTATCCTGTTCCATTCTTTCGATAACACATATTTTGCTGTGTACTTTTAGTCCTTTAATTCCAAAAATAAGTTCAATTCCTTCTAACTGCATTTGCTCTGCATACGAAATATTAGATGCTTCATCAAAACGAGCTTGCAATTCTATTTGAACGGTTACTTTCTTTCCGTTTTTGGCAGCATTGATGAGCGAACTAATAATCTGAGAATTCTTAGCCAATCGATACAATGTAATTTTTATCGAAGTTACTTTTGGGTCTAATGCTGCTTCTCGCAAAAACTTAGTCAAATACGAAAAAGACTGATACGGAGCATTGAGCAAATAATCCCGTTCACTGATTTTTTCTAACATACTTCCTTCCAGACTTAGCCCTGGAATTGGTAGCGGATCATTGGTTTGGTACACTAAATCAGACCTGCCTAAATTTGGAAAGTTCATATAATCGCGCCTATTGTGGTATCTTCCGCCGGGAATAATACTATCCGTGGAAACGATTTTCATTTTATCCAGAAAAAATTGTAACGTATCGTCTTCAATTAGTTGATCGTAAATAAAGCGCACTGGTTCTCCAATACGACGATCTTTGACACTCAACGATATTTTTTCAATCATGCTTTTACTCAAGTCACTATCAATGTCCAATTGGGCATCTCTAGTAATTTTTATCATGTGAGCAGAAACGCTTTTGTAATCAAAAATATTGAAAATATTACTCAAATTGTGTCTAATGACATCATCCAGCAGTATGATATATTGCTTTTCATCATGAGATGGTAAAACCACAAAACGGTTTATTGTTTTTGGTATTTCGATTACAGCGTAACGTATTTCTTCATTTTTATTCATCACCAATTTGATAGCTAAATAACCCGAAGTATCTTTCAATACGGGAAATTCAGCCAAATCATTTAGGATAATGGTAACCAATTCGGGACTCACTTTTTGGATAAAAAAGTCTTTTAAAAAGATTTCTTGCTCAACAGTAATATCGGTTTCGGTGATGATGAAAATATTTTTTGTTTCAAGTTCACTTTCAATAATATTTAAGATGCGTAAACTTTCAGATTGTTGTTGGATTACAATTTCGGTAATATCCTTAACCAATTGTTGAGCCGAAATCCCGCCAAGATACTTTTCGCCCGTAATTCCAGTTAAACTTAAACGTCTAATGGCAGCAAAACGCACTCTAAAAAACTCATCTAAATTATTCGAAAAAATACCTAAAAACCGCAATCTATCTAGCAGTGGAACTGAGGAATCCCCCGCTTCTTGAAGTACTCTAGCGTTGAAGGCCAACCAACTTTTCTCTCTATCAATATATTTGTATTCTAAAACTTTATTCATCGCAACTCTTTGGGAAATATTATTTTATTTATTTTACCTTTTTCAATTGTAGTCCAATCATTCGTATCAAATTCTAAAGAAACAAAACCACTTGTAGAAACATTGTCAATGAAGATACCACCAAATTTATTAACAAAATTTGTAATGGCGCTATTATGACCAAAAACAATAACATTATCTAAAAGATTACTACACGATTTGATAATTTTCTCCAGTTTATTTTCATCAAAAGTATAAAGATCGTCTTTGTAAACGATACTTTCTAAAGGATACCCAAAATTTTGAGCAAAAATTAACGCAGTGTTTGTCGCCCTTTTTGCAGTACTTGCCCAAATACTGTAGGTTTTGGGTATGAAATCTTTTGCAATAAAAGAAACTAAATGTGCATCGGCAATACCTTGAGGCGTTAAAACACGATTTTTATCCTGCATAGGAACCTCCCAACTTGATTTAGCATGACGTACCAATATTAAATTTTTCATAAGCAGTTAAATCTTGAAAATTAAACATTAAAAAATAAAATAGAAAGATACAATTTATTACCATTTTCTCTTATAAAAAAACTAATGATTTAAAAAAACTAACATTAAATTAAAAACGTATTTAGTATAAATTAAGGTTCATTTTAAAATATTTAAAATGTTAATGTTCAGCAGAATAAAAAAATAAAGTTGTGAAATAAAGGAATAACGATGAAATTTGCAGTAAAAATGGTTTTTAATCGTTTTTTTTTGTAGATTAAAGATATTAATTTTTATTTAAACTAAAATATTTACTTTTACGGACAATAACTATTTCATAATTTCAATACCTAGTTTCCCCAAATTAGAATTTGATTTTCAAAATAAAGAAACCAAATTATGGCTTTACCTACTAGACATCTTCATTCTACAAAAAATATACTTTTTTTTGTAGTCACAATAATGGCTTCTACTCCAAAAATTGGATTTTATTTTATTAATCCTTTCAACAAGATACACTATCAATTAATCGTAATGATTTTTGCCAATAAGTATCTTAAGATACATTAACAAATCATTTTTTTAATTAGCAAATCACTATTAAGAAAAAATTATTTTTAACTGATAGTCTAACATAAAACTATAAATACACTTTTTAGTTTATCAAAACATAAGAATACCAAAATATGGAAAACCACTACTTTAATTCTTTTACTAAAAATAAAGTTTCTTTAGTTCAATTTTTTCTTTTTTTCACGATTTTATTTTCTGTTGGAACTTCCTTTGGGCAAGCACCCGTATTTAATAATCCCGTATTAATATCAGGAACTGATAGACAACAAGGAGCAGTTTACATGTACAGTAATGTCACTACATCTGGTGGAGTTAGTGTTGATGCTGTAGTTACAATCACCGCAATCGTTAATGCTAGATTAGTTACTTTTGATAATGCCACAAACGGAAATTTACCCGATCGTTTCCAACCAGAGATTAGAAATTTTCAATTCAACGGTGGTTATGTGGAATTTAAATTTGATTTTTACGAGGGAGGTTCTTATCCGTTGCTACCCATGCCCATTTCTCTCGATTCTTTTATTCTTGAAGTAGCCGATATAGATGGCGCCGAGTTTTTTGACATTATAATACCAAGTACTGGAAGTTACGACTTAGAACCTACAACTGCTATCACTGTATCACAAAATGGTGCCTTTACAAGATTTCAAGGTCCAAATAATTCAGTAAATACAATTAGTTTAACTGAAAACAATTATATTGCCAAAGTTAACTTAGTAAATGTTACAAGCACGACCTTTAGGCTAGGTAACAATAGTAATAATACGAACACTAGAGAGAGTTCTATTGGGTTTGGTGGTGTGGTATTCAATGTACCAAGAGCCCCAAGAGCTAATGATGATGTTGCAAATTGTATTGCTGTTGGTACAAATGGCAGTATAAATGTCACCGCAAATGATACTGATGCCAATAACAATTTAAATGCAGCAACAGTAGATTTAAACCAAAGCCTTACAGGACAACAAACAACATTAACAGTAGCCAACCAAGGAACTTGGAATGTAAATAATTCAGGAGTAGTTACTTTTACCCCGTTATCAACATTTAAAGGTAGTCCTACACCAATAAGCTACACTGTAAATGATACCACATCGTTAACATCAAATACGGCTACAATAACGATGAACTATGCTTCAACTATTGTTTTGACTTCTGCTATTGCGACACAAAGTCAAACAGTATGTTCAAGTAGTCCAATTACATCTACTGTTTACACCTTTGGCGGAAGCGCAACTGATGCTACTGTAAGTGGTTTACCTGCTGGATTGACTTCTGTAGTAAGTACAACGAATAAAACAGTAACTATTAGTGGTACTCCTACTGCTTCGGGTACGTATACAATAACAACTTCAGGACATACTGCACCTTGTACAGCCGCAACAATATCTGGAACGGTAACAGTAAGTCCTATATTGAGCAACAATAATTTAATATATACAAACGGATCTTCGGCGCAGATAAGTGTTACGGTTAATGAAGGTGCTTCTGCGGTTCTGAATGCGCCAGTAGGAACATATTTTTCCTCCGTTAATTTTGCAAGTTATGGCACACCTACCGGAACAGCACCTAATTTTAGCATTAATTCAACTTGTCATTCGCCAACCAGCCAGTCTGTTGTAGAACGTTTGTTGGGAAATAGTAGTGGAACGATACCAGCTACAAATGGAGAATTTGGGGATCCTTGCGGAGGAGTTGTTAAAAGGTTAAGTATCGTTACCACCTATGTAGAACCTATATGTTCGGGAAGTATCTTTACTATTAATGGTTCAGCGCCAGCGGGTGGAAACGGCACTTATAACTATTTATGGGAAAGTAGTACTGCAAGCGCGATATCTGGTTTTGCAGCTGCTGCAGGCACAAATAGCAATATAAGTTATTCATCGGGTGGAATAACTCAGAACACTTGGTTCAGAAGAACTGTAATTTCAGGTAGTTGTTCTAGTACATCAACGGTTGTGTTAGTTAGAGTAGCTCCAAATAATACAGCATCATCGGCAAGTTCAAGTCCGACGTTATGCATCAATACCGCTTTAACAAATATTACACATACTACTACAGGAGCTACTGGAATAGGAACAGCTACAGGTTTACCTGCAGGTGTTACCGCTACTTTTGCATCAAATACGATTACTATTAGTGGTGCTCCAACTGCTTCGGGAACATTCAATTATTTTATTCCTTTGACGGGTGGTTGTGGAACTGTAAATGCTACGGGAACTATTATTGTTGATCCAGCTTCTGTTGGTGGAACTATTGCAGGAAGTGCAACAGTTTGTACTG
>NZ_JBWJVK010000022.1:0-62328 GCF_056428945.1 Flavobacterium sp. GNP010
ATTACACAGGATTACTAGCCTCTTTTATTGATTCCTATGAGAAACTCCAAAAAGAATTTCCGAATGACACCTTTGGTTGGGAAGCTAAAATTGAAGGAAGTGTAAAATACCAATCTAAAAGTGTTTTAAATATAGAAATCAACTATTACACGTACACGGGTGGCGCTCACGGATATCAAGGATTGCGTTCTTTACTTTTTGACCCAAGTACAGGAAAATCGATTCCAAATGTAGCATTGTTCCGTGACAAAAATGCTTTTATGGCTTTCGCCGAAAAAAAATTCAGAGCCAAATATAAAATCCCTGCAAACAAATCAATCAATGCAACCGGATTGATGTTTGAAGACGAAAAATTCAATCTTCCTCAAAATATTTTTTATACCGATAAAGGATTGCTGCTTTATTACAATTCATACGAAGCAGCTTCGTATGCTGATGGTCCAAAGGAATTGTTGCTGCCGTATGTTGAAGTGGAGGAATTTTTAAGTTTGAAATAATGATCCTCATTTTAAAATTTTGAACTCTAACTACTAAGGATTTTAAGTTTTACACCTAATACTTCTCGTTACTACTCTTCCCTAGCCGCGGCCGCAGTGAAAATCCTCGTGATCAAAACACTATTTTTTCTTGGCAGAAAAGAGCGACCGCAGGAAGCTCCTTTTATGACTTAGAAAAAAAGTGTTTTGATGATGAGATTGTAACGTAGGACGGGAAAAAGCTCCCAATACTCACGACCAGTTCCTATAGAAACTTACGAATAATTGTCATAATACCAATGTGAAGCCCTTCGTGGAAATTACTGAAAGCCATAGCATCCTCAGCATTTTTCAAGACATGATTCCCTGTTGAGGTGGTGTACTCGTGGTAGTTTTGAAACAATTTTGCATCGTAATCTAATTTGGTTTGCTGAATGGTGGAAAACAACAAAGCTTTGAGTTCCTCAACTTCATCTTCCGTTGCTGGGTGTTCCGGCTTGGTTCCTTTTTTGTATTTATCGACCAATTCATCAGAAGCCATCATCGGCAAACCCGAAAGTTTATAAACCAATAGTTGTTGCGACACGATAATATGACCGATATTCCAAATTAGATTATTGCTGAAACCCTCTGGAATCGTGTTGAGTTGATCAAGATTGTATCCTGATAAAAATTTTGAAACCATATTTCTGCTAGTAGTGCTGACGTCGAATAATTGATTCATTTTTTATATATTTTTTTGATAAAAATAATCATTTTCCGTGTTAAATGAATTTTCTTTGCAGAAAGAAATCGCAATTTATATGGACATAATATACTACCTCGCTTCCTGCGATACCTGCAGAAAAATTATAAAATCATTACCTAAAGAACATGATTTTAAATTTCACGACATCAAACAAGATCCAATTACTGTTGCCGAATTAGAAAAAATGCGAGAGCTTTCAGGAAGTTACGAAGCACTTTTTAGCAAAAAAGCACAGTTGTACAAATCGATGGATTTGAAGAATAAATCGTTAACCGAAGATGATTACAAAAAATACATTTTGGAACATTACACGTTTTTGAGTCGGCCCGTTTTTATTATTAAGGACAAAATTTACATTGGCAACACCCAACAAAATATGTTGCAGGTAATGAAAGCGCTGGTTTAATGTCTAAAAGAAATCTCGCCCTTATTGGCGCTACACTAGTTTCCCTTATTTACGGCGTCACTTTTACCATCGCCAAAGATGTAATGCCTAGGTACATTGATGCCTACGGTTTTATCCTGCTGCGGGTAGGCGGTTCGGTGCTTTTGTTTTGGCTGGTTTGGCTTTTTATGCCAAAAGAGAAAATTGCATTAACTGATTTTCCTAGAATTATTGCCGCGGCTTTCTTTGGCGTGGCGTTTAACATGCTGACTTTTTTTAAAGGATTAAGCCTGACCTCTCCCATTAGTGCTGCGGTAATCATGGTTTCGACACCAATGATTGTTTTGACACTTTCGGCAATTATCATGAAAGAGCGCATGCAAAAACGAAAAGTTTTTGGAATCGTTCTAGGACTCGTTGGAACTGCTTTTCTTATTCTGTACGGAAAATCTATTGGGAATGCAACCCATGCAGGACTCGGGAATTTTCTGGTTTTGGTTAACGCTATTTCCTATGGATTTTACCTGATTATCGTCAAGAAATTAATGGATAAGTACAATGCTTTTACGTTTGTAAAATGGATTTATTTGTTCGGTTTTATTATGGTTTTGCCTTTTGGCTGGAGCCAATTTCAATCTGTGAACTGGACTTTGGTTCCAATGGATATTTGCTGGAAAATAGGATTTGTGGTGGTTTTTTCGACTTTCCTAACCTATTTGCTGAATTTGCTTTCGATGAAAGAATTAAAACCCACCACAGTTGCCGTTTTTATTTATTTACAACCGCTATTTGCTACTATATTCGCAATTAGTTTAGGAAAAGACGAATTGAGTTTAGTGAAAATTGGTTCGGCAATTTTGATATTTGGTGGGGTGTATTTGGTATCCTCCCCTAGCCCCTCCAAAGGAGGGGAATAGAAAACATTCCAATTCCTCCTTCGGGAGCTAGGGGAATTTTTTTCCTTATATTTGCACTCTCTTAAAAAAATATATGATACAATCAATGACGGGATTTGGTAAAGCAACTTTGCAATTATCAACCAAAAAAATCACAGTAGAAGTGAAATCTTTAAACAGTAAAGGTTTAGATTTGAATGTGAGAATGCCTTCGCTGTACCGCGAAATGGAATTGGGTTTACGCAACCAAATTGCACTGAAACTGGAAAGAGGAAAAGTAGATTTTTCTATTTTTATCGAAAGTACCGCGGAACAAACTTCTACCAAAGTGAATGTGCCGATTGTAAAAGCCTACATGGATCAACTTAAAGAAATTTGTAACGAAGGATACGAAACAGAGTTGATGAAAATGGCTATTAGAATGCCAGATGCGATGAAAATAGAACGCGACGAAATCGATGAAAACGACTGGGTACAAATCCAAACCGTTATCGAAGACGCGTTGCAAAACATCTTGAACTTTAGAAGAGATGAAGGCGCTTCACTTGAAAAAGAATTTCAATTGCGAATTGGCAATATTCGTCAATACATGACCGAAGCTTTGGCTCTTGATCCAGAACGCGTTCAAGCAATAAAAGACCGTTTGCAAACGGCAATCTCAGAATTGAAAGTGAATGTAGATGAAAATCGTTTTGAGCAAGAATTGATTTATTATTTAGAGAAATTAGACATCACCGAAGAAAAAGTACGTTTGACGAATCACCTCGATTATTTCCTGGAAACCATCAACGGAACGGAAGCTAATGGTAGAAAACTTGGTTTCATCACCCAGGAAATGGGACGTGAAATCAATACGATGGGTTCTAAATCCAATCACGCACAAATGCAAAAATTAGTCGTTCAGATGAAAGACGAATTGGAAAAAATTAAAGAGCAGGTGTTGAATGTATTGTAAGTCAATCTGTGAGATTTTAAAAACCTTACCGGTTTCTACTATAAATTAATTATACCTACAAGGTTTCAAAAACCTTGCAGGAAAGGCATAAAACAATGAAAAAAGGAAAATTAATCGTATTCTCTGCACCGTCAGGTTCAGGAAAAACTACTATAGTTAGGCATTTATTAAAACAAGAAGACTTGAATTTAGAGTTTTCTATATCAGCAGCAACTCGCGAAGCTCGTGGTGAAGAAGTAAGTGGCAAGGATTACTATTTTATGTCGCTCAAAGATTTTAAAACGCACATTAAAAACGAGGATTTCGTAGAATGGGAAGAGGTTTACAGAGATAACTTTTACGGAACTTTAAAAAGCGAAGTAGAGCGCATTTGGGCACTTGGAAAAAACGTGATTTTTGATATTGATGTAGCGGGCGGATTGCGTATCAAACATAAATTTCCGGAAGAAACTTTAGCCGTTTTTGTGAAACCACCAAGCGTAGATGAACTCAAAAGAAGATTAAAGGAACGCTCTACCGAGAGTGACGATAAAATCAATATGCGCATCGCTAAAGCATCTGTTGAGTTAGCTACAGCACCACAATTTGATGTGATTATAAAAAATTATGACTTACCGGTAGCTCTTGAAGAAGCCTATCAGTTGGTTAAGAATTATGTTTCTAAATAGTTTCACTAGTCCTTAGTGAATAGTACTTAGTCCTTAGTAATTAGTAAATTGTACTCAGCTAAAAAAAAAATATAATATCAATTATTTATGAGTGGAGTTAAATCATATAAAGAATTGCTTATTTGGCAAAAAGGAATTAAAATTGTGGTTTTAGTTTATAAGCTTACCAAGGATTTTCCAAAGGAAGAAATATATGCTCTAACAAGTCAGTTGAAAAGAGCAAGTGTATCAATTCCTTCAAATATTGCAGAAGGATTTGGACGTCAAACAGATAAATCATTTAATCATTTTTTAAATATTTCTAGAGGTTCATTAAACGAGATAGAAACCCAACTAATCATCGCTAAAGAATTAGAATTTATTCAAAATGAAAATATATTTAACGAACTTTTGTTTTTAATTGAGGAAGAAAGTAAAATGATAAATGCATTTTCTAAAAATCTAAAATAGTAATTAGAGCTTTTTAGTCATTAACACAAACAACTAAAGGCTAAAAACTAAGGACTAAAAACTAAGGACTAAAAAATGAAAATAGGACTTTATTTCGGAACGTTCAACCCAATTCACGTGGGACATCTTATCATTGCCAATCACATGGCGGAGCATTCTGATTTAGACCAAATTTGGATGGTTGTCACGCCACATAATCCTCTAAAGAAAAAAAATACGTTACTCGATGATTACCACCGCTTGCAAATGGTGCATCTTGCCACTGAGGATTTTCCAAAAATCAAGCCTTCGGATATTGAGTTTAAATTATCCCAGCCTAATTACACGGTCAATACTTTAGTTCACTTACAGGAAAAATATCCGAATTACGATTTCTCCTTAATCATGGGAGAAGACAATTTAAAATCGCTACACAAATGGAAAAACTACGTAGCCATTTTAAAACATCATGACATTTATGTGTATCCACGAATCTCATCCGAAGAGGAAAACTTAGAGTTTAAAAACCATCCAAAAATCCACGTCATTGATGCTCCGGTTGTAGAAATATCCTCGACATTTATTAGGGAAAATATTAAAAAAGAGAAAAATGTGCAGCCTTTATTGCCTGCAAAGGTTTGGGAATACATTGATCATAATAATTTTTATAAGAAGTAATTATCCCAAAACTCTTTTCAATTCTATTTGAATATTTTCAAAAACCGTACTCAAATTATCGTTTTTACCGGATAATAAAAAAACTTCGGTGCTAGGCATCTGTTTGCTGTTCCACAACAATTGAATTTTATTTTCTTCGATTAAATTTTTCGCATTGCAATCCCAAACAACCGCTATTCCAGTGTTTTTACTCAGAATTTCGATCATTTCATATTCAGACGGAATAATATAATTGGGAATCATCGAAGGTCTTTTTTTATTAAAAACATGCAACCAAAATAATTTGATGTGCGGAATTTGTGCATTGTGACTGAACCATTTTTGGTCGTTGAACCAGTGTTCGATTGCAGAGAAATCTTTTATTTTAATACTAGACTTCAACTCGGAAGCATCAATGGTATTTGAACCTACAATTACTTGTTTAATTTCCCCAACCTTTTTCTGAATCGTGTCAAACGTATCATATTGTTTGGTGACAACCGCAAAATCAAGTTTTTTAGAATCAACTAATTCAAAAAGCATGTCGTTTTCATGAAAGCTAAAATCGATAAAATCAAATTTTGAAACCAATACATTCCCTAAACTTTGCATCAAATGTTTAGAGATTCCAATTGAAATTAACCTGTTGGCATTAAAGGCTTTGGCCCGAAAACCATTCTCTACATTTTCTAGTCGGTCAAGCGCCTCGATGATTAAATTATTGAGTAACTTAGCATATTCTGTTGGTTCAACGCCTTTAGACTTTCGATTGAAAAGTTTATATCCTACATGGGCTTCCAACATTGATATTTGCTGACTAACAGCGGGTTGACTTATAAATAATTCTTTGGCAGCCAAAGAAAAATTACCGTTTTTATAAACGGATTTAAACGTTCGATACCATTCGAGATTAACCATGATATAAATATATTTATCACAAACATAATTTAAATTATTTTTACTAATAGCATATTCACCGTAAATTTGTACAAACAAAATTAGAAATGAAAAAAATCGCATTGTTTGCCATTATAGCATTAACCGCAAGTTGTATAACAGCAACTGCACAAAATAAAAAAGGTATGAAAAAAGTATTATTTGTTCTAACTAGTCATAGTGAATTAGGGAACACAGGAGAAAAAACAGGATTTTGGATTGAAGAATTTGCTGCTCCTTATTATGAGTTAGCAGATAAAGGAGTGATCATTGATATTGCATCGCCACTAGGAGGACAGCCACCAATTGACCCTAAAAGTTCAGATCCATCTTCGGCTACTGAAGACACCAAAAGATTTGATAAAGATACTGAACTACAAGCTAAACTAAGTAAAACACACAAACTAGCTGATGTTAAACAAACTGATTATGATGCTGTTTTTTATCCTGGAGGTCATGGTCCATTATGGGATTTAGCTACTGATGCATCTTCAAGTGCTTTAATTGAAGCTTTTTATGCGAATAACAAACCTGTTGCTTTTGTATGTCATTCGCCAGCAGTGTTGAAAAACGTAAAAGTAAATGGGGAATTTTTAGTTAAAGGTAAAAAAGTAACCGGATTTTCAAATACCGAAGAAGAAGCGGTGGGATTAACAAATGTTGTTCCGTTTTTATTAGAAGATGCCTTGAAAGCTAACGGTGCTTCATATTCTAAAATAGGAGATTGGCAGCCTTACGCTGTAGAAGATGGTTTATTGATTACAGGTCAAAACCCGGCTTCGTCTAAATTAGTAGCCGAAAAATTATTGAACCAATTGAATTCAAAAAAATAACAAGATGCTAAATTTCGAATTATACAATCCTACCAATTTAGTTTTTGGAAAAGGACAAATTGAAAAATTATCGACGTTAGTACCAAAAGGAGCAAAAATCCTTTTGGCGTATGGCGGTGGAAGCATTTTTAAAAATGGGATTCACGAGCAAGTTATTAAAGCATTAAAGTCCCGAGACTTCGGGATTGAAATCGTAGAATTTGGGGGAATTGAACCAAATCCGCATTTTGAGACATTGATGAAAGCCGTTGCCGTTATCAAGGAACAAAAAATAGATTTTATCCTTGCCGTTGGTGGAGGTTCTGTAATTGATGGGGTGAAATTCATTTCAGCAGCCGTACATTTTGAAGGGAATCCAATGGAAATTCTTCAAAAGAGATTATTGATTAAAGATTTGTCTAAAGTAATTCCTTTTGGAACAATATTAACTTTACCTGCAACTGGTAGCGAGATGAATTCTGGAGCTGTAGTAACTATTGAAGCTACGCAGGAAAAATTGGCTTTTGGTGGTAGCGCATTGTTTCCAAAATTTTCAATTTGTGATCCAACAGTAATTGAATCTTTACCAAAAAGACAATTGCAAAATGGTGTCGTAGATGCTTATACTCATGTTTTAGAGCAATATTTAACCTATCCGCATGAAGGTTTTTTACAAGATCGCATTGCCGAAGGAATTCTACAAACTCTAATTCAAGTAGGTCCTGAAGTAGTCGAAAATCCTAAAGATTATGCACTAGCTTCTAATTTTATGTGGAGTTGTACGATGGCGCTGAATGGATTAATCCAAAAAGGAGTTCCATCAGATTGGGCTACACATATGATTGGTCATGAATTGACAGCCTTGTACGGAATAGATCATGCCAGAACATTGGCAGTTGTGGGTCCCAATTTATACCGAGTGATGTTTGAAACTAAAAAAGGAAAATTGGCACAATACGGAAAACGTATTTTCAATTTAACTGGAACTGAGGACGAAATTGCTAACAAAGCCATCAATAAAACCGTTGCGTTTTTCCATACCATGGGAATGGACACTAAATTATCTGATTACACCAAAGATTTTGATAAAACAGCTAATTTTATTGTAAATCGTTTCGAAGAAAGAGGTTGGTTAGGATTGGGAGAAAAACAAAATGTCACTTTAGAAAAAGTAAAAGCAATTGTGGAAATGAGCTATTAATCAGCATAATTATTTCTGGGTTAATTCAAGTCAAATAAAAAGGCGTTCTCATTTTGTGGGAGCGCCTTTTAAATTCTAAAATATAACTAACTAACTCAATTCGCATTAATTTGTTAAATTGATACAAAATCATTAAGAATAACGAGTCGCATGTGTTTTTATTGCGTTGAAAATTAAAAAATATTAAATTATTATTTTTTTAATTTTAAAACAAAAAAACTCTGTTACAAAATGAATTTTAGGATGTTACTTTTATTTGCATAAACGGTACTTTTTTAAGTACTTTTGATTAAATTCAATAAAAAATGGCTGACAATATAAAATTCGCAGTAATAGGTGGTGGAAGTTGGGCGACTGCTATAGCAAAAATGTTGTGTGTAAATCTTAGCGAAATTTCCTGGTACATGCGCAATGAGGCTGCAATAGAACATATTAAAACAGAAAAACACAATCCAAATTATTTGAGTTCCGTTGAATTTGACGTTAAAAAACTCAAATTAACGAGCGATATCAACGAAGCCGTAGCCTACGCTGATTATATTATTTTCGCTATTCCTTCTGCTTTTGTGGGTGCCGAATTAGAAAAACTGACTGTTTCCTTAGAAAACAAAATTATTTTTTCAGCCATTAAAGGAATTGTTCCTGAAACAAGCTTAATTGTAGGGGAGCATTTTCATGTGAAATACGATATTCCGTATTACAATATTGGTGTAATTACGGGTCCTTGCCACGCTGAAGAAGTTGCCATGGAGCGTCTTTCTTATCTTACTATTGCGTGTGGTGATCCCGACAAAGCTAAAACTGTAGCTAAAAATTTATCTGGAAATTACATTAAAACTAAAATAACTGATGATATTATAGGAACTGAGTATGCTGCCATGCTAAAAAATATTTATGCAATTGCTGCAGGTATAGCGCATGGTCTAGGGTATGGTGATAATTTCCAATCGGTATTGATGAGTAATGGTATTCGCGAGATGAAAAAATTCATCAAGAAAGTCCACAAAATGAAACGTAACATTAATGACTCTGCTTACTTAGGCGATTTATTGGTTACTGGTTATTCGGTATTTTCCCGCAATAGAATGTTTGGGAATATGATTGGTAAAGGCTACACCGTGAAATCAGCAATGATGGAAATGAGTATGGTTGCCGAAGGATATTATGCGGCAAAAAGTGCTTACAAACTTAATCAGGCGTACGGTGCCAAAACACCAATTATTGATGCGGTGCACAGCATTTTATACGAAGGCCAAGATGCGAAAGCCGTGTTTAAAAAATTGACAGATAAACTCGATTAATCCAACGACAGATTTTATAATCAAACAGAAGAAACTTCATGAGCGAAAGATGGAAATACCAGATTAAAATGGGTGGAATTTGGGGATTATTTATGACGGTTTTCAATGTATTGTTTGACATCAAGGAAACACCATTTTCAGCGCAAGTTGCCACTCCTACTTTTTATTTTAAAGCCATCGCTTATATCTTAGTAGGAATATTTGTTCTAGGTTATTTTACCTGGAAATCCAAACAAAAACAAAACCTATAATTTTTAGCTATGAGCGAAAGATGGAAATACCAACTTAAAACAGGATTGATTTGGGGGATATCTTTCTCTATTATCCTGCAAGTTTTTGACTTGTTGGACATGTCATTTTCACAAGCCTTTTTATCCAAAAGAAGTTTGCTTCGAATGCTGTTTTTTATTGTAACCGGGATTTATGTAGTAAGCTATTTTTCTTGGAAACAGAAAATAAAAAAAGAAAGCACTAATAATCTATCTAACAATAACTCCGTCAACAAATAAAATAGGCACTTCTTCTACCTCTGTTTCATTGATGGAATTGGCTTTGAAAATGAATTTTTTATCGTACAATTTCCCATCCATGAAAAACGTGAGCATGAACTCATTGTTGAGTGCCAAAACACTTTTTTCGATCATTTCAATTTTCACTACTGAAACCGCTGGGACTTCGACAAAAGCATGACGCAACAATGATGTTTTTTTCATTTCGCCATCAATAGTTCCAAAAGCTTTAGAAACTACCATTACACTTTCTATTAGAAAATCACTGTCGTTTACCAAGTAAGCATACCAAACTTTTTCCATGAAATCGTCACTCCATTCCTGGACTGCCGCAAAAAATACGTTTTCTACTTCGGGGATGATAATGTCTTTTTTCATAAATTAGTAGTAATGTCTAAGTTCCTAAAGTCTTAAAGTCGAGTGAAAAACTATAACAGGTATTTCGTTCGACTTTAAGACTTTATAACTTTTAACTAAATTGAAGATTTAAATTGCTCTAAGAAACGAACATCATTTTCATAAAACATACGGATATCGCCAATTTGGTATAGCAACATGGCAATTCTTTCGATTCCCATTCCAAACGCAAAACCGTTGTATTCATCAGGATTGATACCACAGTTTTTCAAAACGTTAGGATCTACCATTCCGCAACCCATGATTTCTAACCAACCAGTTCCTTTGGTGATTCTATAATCGGTTTCTGTTTTTAGACCCCAATAAATATCAACCTCAGCACTTGGTTCCGTAAAAGGAAAATAGGATGGACGCAAACGGATTTTTGATTTTCCGAACATCTCTTTGGTAAAATATAATAGCGTTTGTTTTAAGTCGGCAAAAGAAACGTCCTTGTCAATATACAGCCCTTCCACTTGGTGAAAAATACAGTGTGAACGGGACGAAACAGCCTCGTTACGAAATACTCTTCCTGGAGAAATAGTTCGAATTGGCGGTTTGTTATTTTCCATGTAACGCACTTGTACAGATGATGTATGCGTACGCAACAAAATATCAGGATTTGTTTGAATGAAAAAAGTATCTTGCATATCACGCGCCGGATGGTATTCAGGTAAGTTTAATGCAGTAAAATTATGCCAGTCATCTTCGATTTCTGGTCCTTCAGAAACGTTGAAACCAATGTTTGAAAAAATATCTATAATTTGGTTTTTTACCAATGAAATAGGGTGACGAGAACCAATAGTCATAGGCTCAGCGGAACGAGTTAGATCACCATAAAAACCTTTTATTTCTTCTTTACTTTCTAAAGCATCCTGAATGGTTTTTACTTTGTCTTCGGCAGAAGTTTTAAGTAAATTGATTACTTGTCCAAATTCCTTTTTCTGGTCGTTTGGAACGTTTTTAAATTCGGCAAAAAGCTCCTTTAAAAGTCCTTTACTTCCTAAAAATTTAATTCGGAATGTTTCTAATTCTGCTGCGTTCTGCGTAGAAAAAGCTTGTGCTTCGCCAATATATTCTTTTATCTTATCTATCATTTTCCTTCCGTAATTGAGAATGCAAATTTAGCTTTTTTTAGTGATTATTTAATAATGAATAGTCCCAAAAAAGCCATTTATAAGCTGCTTTTTAGTGATTTCTACTGTATAAGTTCTCTTTCAACAAAATAATTTACAATAGCTTCCTTCATTAAAACTGATTGTTCCCCTGCTTTTAATGGTGGCAGTTCCTCCTTAACTTTATAATGTGGCCATCCTTCCTCATCAAAAAACTCGAATTCATAAAATCCATAAGGCTCTAATAAACGGCAAATGGCAATATGCATCAAATTGAGTTTTTCGTCTTTCTTAAATTCTTGGTGTACTTTTCCAAGTTCTTGAACCCCAATTAAGTAAATAATGGCGTCTAAATCTAAATCTTCACCTTGCGAAAATTGATCGGAAAGTATATTAACAAGCTGTTCCCAGCGTTCTTTAAGTTGTGTGTCTCTTGACATTTTTTTGAATTATGAATTATGAGTTATGAAATATTAATTCATAACGTTTAAAATTATATTTGGCAAAGATAAGAACTTGAAAATTGGCAATGGTACAGAACAATTCATTTATATTTGCGTTTCTATTTTTTAATGAATTATCATGGGATTTTTGGATATTATTTTGGGTGTGCTTCTCGCTATTGCGCTGTTTAAAGGCATCAAAAATGGTCTTTTTGTAGAATTAGCGTCAATGGTTTCTTTATTACTTGGAATTTATGCGGCCGTGAAATTTTCTAATTTTATGAAAATGTTTTTAGCTGGTTTCGTGAATTGGAATCCCAATACTATACAAGTCATCGCTTTTATACTGACTTTTATTCTCGTTGTAATCGCTGTATCTCTATTAGGAAAATTCTTGACTGGAATAGCTGATTTAGCCTTTTTAGGTTGGTTAAATTCCCTTGGAGGTGGTTTCTTTAGAGTACTCAAAACGATCTTAATTATCGGAATTGTTTTTAAGGTTTTTGAAAAAATAAACTACCATAATTTTTTAGCCAAGAAAGAAACGCTGGACAACTCTCTATTTTATAATCCGATCCAGAAAACAACGGTATATTTATACCCATCTATTGAAAGCTGGTATGACGATTTGAAGAAAAAGTAAATAATCGTGTTGCGGTGCTCAATTCCACTTATATCTTGCATTTACAAACAAAAATCGATAAATGAACAAAAACAATTATTTCAAAAATTTATTTAAAAAAAATATCATTATAGCTCTTCTTTTAATTGTGTGTTACATCTTTTACGGCACAATTACGTACGGTGACCATTCTTTGATGTTGCTGTTGTTTTTGACGACCAATTTTTTTATATCGATCAAAATATTTCAGACTAATACTTTAAGTAAAGCTTTGAAGTCAATTCTTATTCTGATATCGCCAATAATGCTTATTTTTCTCATGTTTTTCTTTATTTACAATCAATATTCTCGAACAATATTATACTTGATATTTTTACCAATTAGTAGTGCTTTAGCTTATACATATTTTAAGTTTAAACATAAGACGATTATATTTTTAGCGATAGGAGTTTTCGGAATTGTAGGATATGTGTTATTCCAAAATTTATTGATTTTAGTGGAAAATCAAAATGCCGAAGTGAATAGCCGATATCCGTTAGTACATTTTACTGATGAAAATAATACAACTGTAAATTTTAAGAAAGACAAAATAATTGTACTTGATTTTTGGACGACCTCGTGTGCCATTTGTTTTACTAAATTCCCTGATTTAGAGTACACTTATCTAAAATATAAAAACAATCCTAATGTGGTTATATATGCTGTTAATGTCCCTTTAAAGCAAGATGATTTCACTAAAACAACCAAAATATTAAATAATCTTGGATACACTTTCCCGAAAATCTATGCAACATCTGCCAAACAGATTGAAAATAGTTTAAAAATTAATAGCTTTCCTCACTTGATCATTTTAAAAGATGGTCGCATACGATATAATGGTATTTTCGAAAGCGATAGAAAAGTCGCCTTCTACAATATTGAAAGTGTCATTAATAAACTTTTGATTGAAAAATAGATTGGAACAAAGAACTACAAAAAAGTAAAAAGTAAAGTTCTGCAATTATAAATTCACAAAATTTATTTGGAGAGTTACAACTACTTCACTTCCCTAATCGCGCTGCTGTCAATCCAGCCTTCGGTTCCATCTGTAAGTTGTATTTTTTTCCATCGCCCTATTGTTTCAAACACGAATACTTTTGTTCCTTCATGGACGACAAAAATAGGCTTATCACCATTTCTTGGTTCGCTTTTAACATCGGACTTTTCAGCAAAAATAATAGCGGGTCTTTCATTATCAAAATAGCTCTTTTCAAAAAATGCAGCGAGCATACTGATGAAAATAAAAATAAAAAACACAAACATCCCAAAAAAGAAAATTCTTTTTGATGCTGTAACTTGTGAAAAATAGTATCCAATAAAAAAAAGCAAGAAGCCAACAGCCAATCCAACCGATATCCAGGCCCATGTGTTGTAATGATATACTCCCGTAAAATCGCGAACCAACTTTGCAAAACCAACTTTTGGGATTACTTTAATTTCATCGATCGTTCGCTTTTGAGCAAATTTCAAATTGTTTATGGCATCCTTATTATTTGGATTTAAAACCAATGCTTTTTCATAATTATAAATAGAAGGCGCTACCTTATTCAATTTATAATACGCATTCCCTAAATTAAAATACAATTCTGAAGAATGTTTATTTTGTGTCAGAACAGTTTCATAAGCTTCAACTGCTTCCTTATAATTTCCTTTTTGGTAATACGCATTTCCCTTTTCAAAGCCGTTTTGGGCAAAGAAAATTTGGGTTGAAAGTAAAAGTATAAAAAAAATATATTTCATTTAATTAGTTATAAGTTGTCGGTTAACTATTCTTGCAAATCTTAATGAGATTTCCTCGTTCCTCAAAATAACAAAAGTGTTAAGCAATCTGTTTTTCTAAATTTGAAATAATCGCAACTGCTTTATCAAAATCGTGTAGAATTGTAACACTTGATGCTGGTGCATATCGAGCTATTTCACAGTTCTCTGTAAGCGCAATGAAATCATTTACCGCATCCGGATTTGCATTTCTTGACAACAGTACTTCTTGAATATTATCCTTACTCATTTCTGAAGTTTCAATATGCAACTTCGCTTTCAAGAAATTATGCATTGCTTTCTCCAGCGCAATGTAAAATAGTTCTTTGTTATTAATTTGCTTTTTGGCTTCTGATAAATATTTCTTGGCCAACTTGTTATTCATTCGGATTCTATTTCCAGTCACATCGCCATCAATAGCTTCTTTTTTCTTTTTGAACAACACAATCAAAGGCAACATCAAAAACGGAAAAAAGAACAATCCGAAGAATAAATTAGACTCAAAGAAATCTTTCGTATCCATGGACAGAAGCTTGCTCTTTACATTTATGAACTTAAATTGTTCTACTTTATCTACTTTATTTTTATTAGAAGAAGCTACCGTAGCATCTGTAGGCGAAGGACCATCGATAACATTAATCAATATCTCTGGTGAACTTAATGTTTTATAACTTTTTGTATCCAAATCAAAATACGTGAATTTGATTGGTTTTATGGGATAACTGCCTTTATATTGTGGTACAATCGTGTAACTATCTGCTATTTTTCCTGCCATTCCAGAAAGCGGCGTATTAACTTGTTCGCTATGAACTGCATCATACATTTCTAAAGCATTTGGCACTACGGGTTTGGGTAAACTGAAGAGCTTTAAGTTTCCTTTTCCGCTTACACTGACCACTAAATCTAAACTTTCATCATGCTTTAAAGTCGTTTTAGATGGAGTAACTTTAAAATCAAAACTTCCTACCGCACCCGAAAAATCTTCTGGTTTACCAGCCTCTGGCAATGGTTTAACGTTGATGGTTTTGGCTCCAGCCGAAACCGTCTTTGTTGTTTCAGTAAGCACCATTCGACCAAACATATCCCGACGGTTTGTGGGCAACTGCACATCTACCGATAATGTCAATGGCTCAATTTTGAGCTTTCCTGATTTTTGCGGATACAGCACTACTTTTTTCAATACAATAAACCTGAAATTCTGGCCCTTAAACATTCCTTCTTCGGCCACAGGTTGTTTGATCTCGATATTTTGGCTCCAAAAATCATTGTACTTAGGCTTACTTGATTCTCCAAGGTTTGAAATTCCAATGTTACCAAAATACAATTTATAAACAACTGTAATTGGTTCGTTGATGTAGGGATTACCATTTGAAACATCAGCTACCAGATACAGGTTTTCATCAGTATTTATTTCAGAATTGTTTGGATCTCTTGGTTCCTCAGTGGCTTCAGTAACTGTTATTTTTACTGGCGCAGTTTTATAGGTAGCTCCATTAAACTCAATAGCAGCACCCTTTAGTACAAATGTCCCTTTTTGATTGGGCACAAGATAGTACGAATAGGCCTTTTCAAAAGAGCTTTTTCCATTGATCCACGACTGACTTACCTGTTGGCTGGGTCCAGCTATAACACGAAAACCTGCAAATGAGGGCGGAACAAAGTTATCACCATCTACATTCATCATAAAATCTATACGAAGTCTCTCGTTTAGACCTAAAGTAGTTTTGCTCACTCTAGCTTCAAACTGAACTTGAGCGTTGAGTAAATTGCAAATCAAAACAAAGCATACTGCAATACATCTTTTCATTTTAAAATTGTCTAATTGAATTACCAATCTTTCTCGGTTTTAACTGGTTTTCCCTTTACTTTCTTGGCATTTACCTTATCCTGTACCTTCTTTTCCTCTTTGTTTACAGCATCCAATAAGTTTTCTAAACGCTCTTTAGAAATTCCACCAGGAGCTGGTTTTGGCTCCCCGTTTTCATTGGGTTTTGGATCTTTGTTTGGCTTGTCTTTATCGCCCTTATCGTCTTTATTCTCTTTATCCTTATTGTCTTTTTCGCCGTCTTTCTTGTCGTCCTTTTTATCTTCTTTCTTATCCTTGTCACTCTTTTTGTCGTCTTTTTTCTTATCTTCTTTTGGCGGATTTTCTTTTAGCATTTTTTTGGCCAAAGCATAATTATATCGCGTTTCTTCATCGCTAGGATCGTTACGTAACGCGTTTTTATAGGCTTCAACTGCTTGCGTATAATCCTTTTCATTCATAAAAACATTGCCCAGGTTATGAAATGCTCTGTGTTTTTGCGGTCGTGTTTTTGAATTTTTCAAAGATTTAGCGTAAGCAAATTTCGCTTCGGAAGACTGCTTTTGCTTGTAAATAGTATTTCCTAAATTGAAAGGTGCGGTTGCTTTATTTGGAAATTTTGAATCCGAAATTCTATAATTAGCCTCGGCCTCTACAAATTTATTTTCAGCATATTCCGCGTTCGCTTTGGGCAATATTCTATCTTTCTGTTGTGCGTTTGCAACAAAAGAAAAAAGCGATAACAGATATAAAATTATGTTTTTCATTGTGTTTTTAAATGTAAGCGTTTGATAAATCGAAATGTTTTTTATTTTCAAAATGGAGCAACACTAGTTTATGTTTTTCCTTATTTATTTGTTTAACATTGTTTTTTTTAATTCGATCTTTCCGCAATTAATTTCTTTATTGTTAATCCTATAAAAAAGATTTTTCTCTTTTAAGCTAAATCCTGTCCGCATTGTTCCGTTAACTGCGGAACTAGAAAGCGTCACAACATAAAAAACACTAGTTCCTTTTGCATTAATTGTCCTTTTCAACGAAGAGGATTTATGACGGTTTTTATCTAAAAAATATTTTACTTTCAACCCATAATCATACAAGGGTTCTTTATCAATTGTCATTGAATCAGCAGGAAAAAGTAAGTTAATATAGTTGCCCGATGAAGTTGGAATCTCAAATGAATCCAAAGGAACATCAATTGTTAATTCAAGAGAATTATCTGTTTCATTAATTACTCGAGACCAAAATACAGCATATACATATTTCTTACCTTCAGGATCCGTATAGTTCAATCCACTTTTTGGAAAGCTGTTTTGTATAATTATACGTGCACCGTTAGATTCAGTATATTCAAATTCAGTGTCAATAAATTTTTCATTACTTTTATTTAATAGATTTTGACTTTTGACGTTATTTCTGTAATCCAACGTTTTTACATCAAGATCATTAGCTGTTGATTTACTGTCTTTTCCACAGGAAAAAAGCACTGTTGCCAACCAAATCAATAATAGTATATTTTTTTTCATTTATCCTTCATTCAACTTATAAACAACTTTGTGCTTTATAATTTATTTATTCTCGTTAAATAAATTCAATTTATTAACCCAGCTTGTTTTTCTTTCCAGAAGGAAAATATCTAGAAATAAGAAAACAAAAGCAAAACCCAAAAACCACTGAAATTGCGATTGAAAATCGGCCATTTCTGTTGCTTCAAATTCAGTTTTTTGAATGTTATTCAGTGCATTCTTGATATACTCTACTACTTCTTTGGTATTATTTCCGTTTACATAACCGCCTTTTGTGGCTTTTGCAATGGTTTGTAAACTTTCTTGATTCAACTTGGTAATCACCACTTCATTATTGTTGTCTTTTTTAAAACCTTCTACAACACCATTCTTTTTTAAAGGGATTGTGCCTCCTTTTTCTGTTCCTACGCCAATGGTAATTATTTTAATTCCCAATTTATTCGCTTCTTCTGCAGCTTCCTGTGCGCCCTCGCTATGGTCTTCCCCATCAGAAATCATAATGAGCAACTTACTAGTTTTTTTATCATCATAATACGTCGATGACAATTTGATTGCCTCATTCAGGGAAGTTCCCACAGAGGACACCATATCTGTATTCATGCTTTGCAAAAACATTTTGGCTACACTATAATCAGTAGTAATTGGCAATACTGGGAACGCGTTGCCGGCATAAGCTACAATTCCTATTCGATCGCTTCCTAATTGATTGATGATTTGCGAAACAATTTGCTTGCTTTTGTCCAAACGATTCGGTGCCACATCTTCGGCCAACATGCTTTTAGAAACATCTACTGCAAAAACAATGTCGATTCCTTCACGTTTCACCGTCTCCATTTTGGTACCAATTTTTGGATTTACCAATGCCAGAATTAACCCCGTCAACGCCAAAAGCAATACTCCTAATTTTAAAACGGGTTTAAAAACAGAGCTTTCTGGACTGAGTTTTTTTACCATTTCTAAGTCGCCAAACTCGCGTTGCTTTTTTCTTTTCCAATATAAATTATACAGAAAAAGAAGCACCAAAAGTGGCAGTATAAAAAGAAGGTATAAATATTTTTTTTCGTCTAATTCCATAATTTTTCTTAACCGCTAAGTTCACAAAGAAGGCGCAAAGTTCACTAGGTTTACTAACGCACTAAACCTATTACTTAAAGACTTCCTATCTTTTGTGTTTAAATATTATATAAAACTTTTAAAAACTGTATTTCGCAATGCTAATTCTAACAACAATAAAAAGCCGGCAAACCAAATAAATGGTCTAAATTTTTCATCGTAATCATAGAATTTTAATTCTTCAATTTCAGTAGTTTCTAGTTTATTGATCGAAGCATAAATCTCGGCCAATTTGCTGTTGCTTGTTGCTCTAAAATATTTTCCATCGGTCTTTCTAGCGATGTTTTTCATCAACTGCTCATCGATTTCAACCTTCATCATTTGGAATAAAAACTGCCCATTTGGAGCAATCGCATACGGAAACATAGCCATGCCGTTTGTTCCAATTCCTACCGTGTATACTTTTATTCCGTACTGCTTCGCAATATCCGAGGCCGTTTCTGGCTCTATAAATCCAGCATTATTTACCCCATCCGTCAACAGAATAATTATCTTACTTTTTGCTTGACTGTCTTTTAATCTATTTACCGCAGTTGCCAATCCCATCCCGATTCCTGTACCATCTTGTAGCACATTGTCGTATTTTATACTTCGGATTGCATCTAGAATTACAGCTTTATCGCTGGTTACTGGAGTTTTAGTATACGCTTCGGAGGCATACACTACCAAACCGATCCTGTCATTAGGTCTTTCACCCACAAAATCAGCAGCCACTCTTTTCAGTGCTTCCATTCGGTTGGGTTTCAAATCCTTGGCCAGCATACTTCCAGAAACGTCAATCGCCATAACAATATCAATTCCTTTAGTCGTTTTCGTTTTATTGCTCACATCTACGGTTCTTGGCCGTGCCATAGCCACAATAAGTGAGCATAAGGCTAGAATTCTTAGTCCATTCAACATCGGTTTTAGCTTTGTCAAATAGGAATTAGTTCCTTTAAATCCTTGTAACGAACTTATTTTTAAAGTTGCTGATTGATGGTTCTTTTTTTGCATCAACCATACAATTGCAACTGGAATCAGAAGAAACAGCCAAAAAAACTCTGGGTTTAAAAAAGTTATTTTTTCCATTATTTAGTTGCTTGTTTTAATTCGACACTATTCAAAACGCGCTCTGATATTTGATTTGCGTACGTATCTCCTTCTTCGTGTAACAATAAAATTTGTTGTAATCCGCCTTCTTGACTGAACAACAATGCTTCATAATACAACTTGGTACTTGATTTAGTAATTGCATTTATTTGTGAAAAAGTCCCATACGCTTTAACGCCTTTTACACCCTCTTTGGTTTCAAACTCTTCTTGTTTTACAATCATATTTTGAGCGCCTTGCACTTCCATAGATTGCAACACACCATCCATTGATTTTTTCAAATCAATCTGCGTTTGCTGCTTAAACTTTAAAGTAGATACCATTAGATAAAAAGGATCTAAGACACTTCCATAAGCAAAAGACTGCATTTCTTTAATCAAAGCCATTCCTTCTTTTGGGAGTGTTTTTGTGAGATCTACTCGCTTCAATACTTTTGGAGTTTCAATTACAATTCCGGGATTTCCGTAATCACTTTTGATCCATTCGCCTTCTAATAATTCTTTGGTAGGATGACCTAAAACATTATCTTTTACAAAATCAAATCCTTTAGTTACTACAAAAAAGAGCGTGGTGGCTACCAATAAAAAAACCACCGAAGCCACTGCTGTAACAACGCGCTTGTTCCTTTGTTTGCGCAGTTGTATCTGAATTTGCTTTTGTCGTTGTGCTTCGTTTAGCAACATATCTTCTTCGTCTGGCACTTCGACTGGAATCGAATTATCTAATGTTAAGATTACTTTTTGAATTTTATTGCGATCGTCTGTGATTTCAAAATCCAATGGTTTTGACTTGGCAAATTTCACTAAATCGGCCTGTTTCAAAACACGCTCCAAATTTTCAATAATTTCTTGAGAAAGCGTCATTTTTTTCTTTACCGATGCGGTTCTCAATCCTTGAATCAGTTCTGAAGTAGTGCTTTCCATTGCTGGAATTTCTATCGCTTCTTCAATATAGTTTCTAGCGATGTCAGTCAATTCACTGTAATACGCTTTGACTTCACCTTTTTGCCATAATTCTTTTTTCTCTAAAGTATCGAGCAAACTCGTGGCTTTCTCTATTGGGGTTTTATAAATTTCTTGATGTAATTTTTTCTCTTGACGTTTTTTAATAAACCAATAAATGAAGACTCCAATACCTAAAATCAGTGCAACAATTAGCACGTATTTCCACCAATCACCAATAGAATTATCTGCTGGTGCAATGTCCTTAATATCGAACATTTTTTGTTTCAGCGTGTCTACTTGAACATTTGCTACTTCTACCAAAAGCGAATCTGTCAAAAAAGGCTTGCTGTTGATGAAAATCTTAATACTAGGAACCACATAGCGACCAGAATCAAATTGGGTCAACCCATATTTTTTGATCAATTCATAACGACCATCCATTTTAACGGTATCAATAGGATACGACTGAATTACCTCTAGAGCGCCAACGTTTTTCAATTTCGGAAAAATCACTCTAGCCGAAGTATCAACAGTAGTTTTTATAGACAATTTAAATTCTGCGCCAATTTTATTTTTAGTGGTATCAATACTAGTAACCACTTGTTTTTGTTGTGCAAAAACAGCCGTAGAAAGCAGTAATAATAGTAGGTAAAGTCTAATTTTCATTTTTATATTAAATATTTTTTCCTCTCCCCAACCCTCTCCAAAGGAGAGGGAGCCGAATCGTGAAAATTATAATCCTCTTTCAACTCCTCCCCTTTGGGGAGGCTGGGAGGGGATCTATCTCGATTTAAAGTAACTCAGAAATTTTGTCACATAACTTTCATCGACTCTTGTGTTTACAACACCTGAACCTGACTTGCTGAATGTCTCTTTAAAATAATTTACTTTATCGTGGTACTGTTTTTCATAATTCATTCGCACTGCTTTCGCACTGGTATTGATCAATTCGACAGCTCCCGTTTCTGCATCAAGCATAGAAACCATACCTAAATCTGGCATTTTTTCTTCGCGAATATCATAAACGCGTATGCCAGTGATGTCGTGTTTTTTTGATGCAATTTTCAACGTTTGCTCGTAATCTTCAGCCATGAAATCAGAAATCACAAATACAATTGCTTTCTTTTTTTGAGTTCCCGATAAAAATTTCAAGGCTTGCGCAATATCAGTTTTACGGCTTTTAGGTTGAAATTCAATCAACTCCCGAATGATGCGCAATACATGAGATCTTCCTTTTTTTGGTGGAATATACAATTCGATTTCATCCGAAAACAAAATCAAACCTATTTTATCATTGTTTTGAGTTGCCGAAAAAGCCATCGTTGCAGCAATTTCCGTAACAATATCCTTCTTGAACTGATTTTTTGAACCAAAACTTTCTGAACCTGAAATATCAACCATAAGCATCATGGTCAATTCGCGTTCTTCCTCAAAAACCTTTACGTGCGCTTCGTTATAACGTGCAGTTACATTCCAATCAATCGCACGAATATCATCTCCGTACTGGTATTGACGCACTTCGCTGAACGTCATTCCGCGTCCTTTGAAAGACGTATGATACTCTCCCGAAAAGATGTGATCGCTCAATCTTCGGGTTTTAATTTCTATTTTTCGTACTTTTTTTAAGAGTTCTTTTGTATCCATTTCTTTAGTAATTAGTGAAAAGTGAAAAGTGAATAGTAACCAACCAAGGCTAATTACTATTCACTTATTACTATTCACTTTTAGGGTACTTCTACTTCGTTTACAATTTTGTTGATGATATCTACAGAAGTAATATTTTCGGCTTCGGCTTCATAAGTAACCCCTATTCTGTGACGCAAGACATCATGAACCACCGCACGAACATCTTCTGGAATTACATACCCACGTCGTTTGATAAAAGCGTAGCATTTTGCAGCATTCGCCAAATTAATACTTCCACGTGGCGAGGCACCAAAACTGATTAACGGTTTCAAATCAGCTAATTTATATTTCTCTGGATAACGCGTTGCAAAAATAATATCTAGAATGTATTTCTCTATTTTTTCATCCATGTACACCTCACGAACTGCTTCTTGCGCGCGCAAAATTTGTTCAACCGAAACGACTGGATTTACTTTTTCATAGCTTCCTTTTAAATTTTGACGAATAACCATACGTTCGTCTTCCATTTTTGGGTAATCAATAACCGTTTTCAACATGAAACGATCGACTTGCGCTTCTGGTAATTGGTAGGTTCCTTCTTGTTCTATTGGGTTTTGCGTAGCTAAAACTAAAAATGGTCGGTCTAATTTAAAAGTAGTGTCGCCAATGGTAACTTGCTTTTCCTGCATGGCCTCCAGTAAGGCTGATTGCACCTTAGCAGGCGCACGGTTAATCTCATCTGCAAGGACGAAATTAGCAAAAATAGGTCCTTTTTTAATCGAAAATTCATTAGACTTGATGTTATAAATCATTGTCCCTACAACATCAGCTGGCAATAAATCCGGTGTAAATTGTATTCTACTGAACGATCCATGAACGGCTTGCGACAGCGTATTAATGGCTAAGGTTTTAGCTAATCCTGGAACTCCCTCAAGCAAAATGTGTCCTTGACCTAAAAGTCCAATTAATAAACGCTCTACCATGTGCTTTTGACCCACAATAACTTTGTTCATTTCCATGGTGAGAAGATCTATAAATGCACTCTCTCTTTCAATTTTTTCGTTGATTGCTCTAATGTCTAAAGTCGTTGTATTTTCTTCCATTGTGTCGTTTTTAAAACCTTGTATTGAATGCCTACTTTTTGATGGTGCAAATTGAATTTTTTTTTAGAAGTAAGATGTTAAAAAATGGTTAAAACTTCAATAAAATAGGTAATTTTAAGGACTAATTGTGATACAATTTTTATATTTTTAAGAACTTTGAATAATATACACTGAAACAACATAAATACGAATTTGAATAACAAATAAAAACCATGAGCAAAACAAATTTATCTCCCATTGTAGCGGGTGTCATGAATTGGGGAGTTTGGGATAAAAATCTCAATACCAAAGAAATGGAAAACATGATTAATGTGTGTCTAGAGAATAAAATTACCACCTTTGATCATGCCGATATTTACGGAGATTACACCACCGAGGCTGACTTTGGAAAAGCATTTTCTTCCAGCAAAATCGCTAGAGAAAAATTACAATTCATATCCAAATGTGGGATCCAAATGGTTACCGAGAACCGTAAAAACAGTATTAAACATTACGAATATTCTAAAGAGTACATCATTTGGTCTGTTGAGAATTCCTTAAAAAATTTACATACAGATTATTTAGACGTTTTTTTACTCCACAGACCTAGTCCATTAATGCGTGCAGATGAAATTGCAGAAGCAGTTTTAAAACTGCAATCAGACGGGAAAATTATTGATTTTGGGCTGTCTAATTTTACTACCTCACAAACTGAATTAATTCGTCAAACAACAACCGTATTATTCAATCAAGTGCAATTTTCTGCCACTCATTTTGAACCGATGGTTGATGGAAGTTTTGATTATATGCAAACCAATGGCATTCGTCCGATGTCCTGGAATCCGCTAGGTTCCGTTTTTAGAGAAGACAATTCACAAACCCGACGTATGAAAAAATTACTTGCAACTTTAGTATCAAAATACCACCTAGGATCTGATTCTATTTTACTTTCATGGATTTTAAAACATCCTGCACAGGTGATTCCTATTGCAGGAACGGTAAATGTAGCCCGTATTCAATCCTTGATGAAAGCGGTCGAATTAGAATTAGACCAAGAAGATTGGTTTGCTATTTGGACCGAAAGTATTGGCAATGACGTAGCCTAGTAAAGCGTTCAGATTACCTTTAGAATCTAAAACAAAAAAACATGATTAAAACAGCCTTAGTAACTGGAGCTACCAGCGGAATTGGTAAAGCAACAGCTCAAATATTAGCTCAAAACAACTACAAAATTATTCTTTGCGGACGCCGTGAAGACCGCTTGGAAGAGGTCAAAAAAGAACTTTCGGCTTTCACAGAAGTGCACACCTTAACCTTTGATGTTCGGGACAAAAAAGCGGTTTTCGAAAGTATTAATTCGTTACCACAAGCCTTTTCTACGATTGATGTTTTGATCAATAATGCAGGAAATGCACATGGTTTAGACCCGATACAAAATGGTGATTTAGACGATTGGGATGCCATGATTGACATCAATGTCAAAGGACTTTTGTATGTTTCTAAAGCTATAATTCCGCAGATGATTGAACGAAAATCAGGTCATATCATTAACATTGGCTCTATCGCAGGTAAAGAAGTATATCCAAATGGAAACGTTTATTGCGCCTCAAAACATGCTGTTGATGCCCTGAATCAGGCGATGCGAATGGACCTGAATCCGTATGGGATTCGTGTGGGAGCCATACATCCTGGAGCTGTAGAAACTGAATTTAGCGAGGTGCGTTTTAAGGGCGATACTGAAAGAGCAGCTAACGTTTACAAAGGATTTGAGCCTTTGCACGCTAAAGATATCGCTGATATAATTCATTTTGTAGTTTCTAGACCGTATCACGTAAATATTGCTGATTTGATAGTATTGCCAACTGCACAAGCGGCTGCAACGATCTTGAAAAGGGATATTTAAAATTGATTTTTAGATCGTTAGATTTTTAGACAAGATAGATAATCTAAAAATCCAACTGTCTAATAAATATAAAAATCTAATTGTATGATCAACAAACGTCTTCTTATTAAAAACTTGCTCGCTCATAACGATGAAAGTAGTTTTTATGATAAAAAGCGACAGTTGAACTTACACTCTCGTGAGGGAAAAGCTAAGTTTTTAAAACACATTTGCGCACTTTCTAATTCCAATCCTACTAACAATTCTTACATCGTCGTAGGTGTTGAAGATCAAGACAATACTATCGTAGGCGATGATTTTTTTGATGATAGTAGGATTCAGAATTTAGTGAATGCTTATCTAGAAAATCCTCCCGAAATTCAGTATGAAAATGTCCCTTTCCCAAATTTATCTAAAGATAAAGTTGTAGGGCTGGTTACCATCAAGCCAAAGAGCAATACGTCCTATTTTAAAAAAGGAATTCACACCATTCCTGCTAACAGTATTTTTACAAGACGAGGCAGCAACACGATGCCACTGGAAGGTGAAATAGATAAAAATTACCAAAATACAGAAACCGTAATTGGCATTGAAAATAACTCCCGAAATAGCATTGAATATACCCTCGATGGAGTGATTGATTTCATGAATTTCCGCCACAAAGATATGGGGCCAAAATACAAAGTTTTCAAAGAATTATTTGTGATTTGCTGGGCAGGAATCGCCAAAAAGTCGCGTGACAAAACCTATTTATCTCGTGTTGATATTGAATTGATCAACGAACAAATTAAGCTTTTTTATTCTGCTCAGGATGTAGTTGAAATCATTTTTGATGAGGATACTTTTACCATTATTGAATACGTCCCATTAGGTTTGAATGATAAAACAAGCTATTATCCGTTAGAAAAACAAACCATCCACTTTCACGATAATGGGTATTATAAAATTGAACGTGAAATATTGTTTAAACCGCCAGAATTCAACAAAAAAATGCTTTTTCACATTTATAATTCCAATATTGCTTTGCTGAACAAACTGCAAAAAGGAATTTCATTGTCCGAGCGGGAGCACAAAGATTTAGAGAATTTACCTTCCACTTTTATGATATGTTACCTCAACGGTTTTGAAGAGGCCAAACAAAAGTTGATTGATGCCAAAGTGCTTTTAAAACCTTTCACACCCGTATACTTATCTTTTAAAGAAGCTTTACGAATATTGAGAAAAATGAAGTATGATGTGCAGTGAAGAATTTATTATGATATTAAATCATTGCAATTAATTCTTGTAAAAACTGACAAATCATTTGAACTAAAAGAATCGATAACGCTAGAAGTGTTCGCATTTTAGAGGTTTTTAATGTTCTGTAAAGTTAATCTTAAAAAACGATAAATCCATCACTAAAAACAGTGATATTTCTCTTTGTCACTAAAAAAAAAATGTTCCATAAATTCTAATCTAAAAAAAATAACCTAAAAAATTGTACGTCCCACTCTTTTACTTATTTTTAGCATATAAAAACAACCTCTTTTATTGGGTTGTTTTAAACTGACAAAATAAAAATTATAAATGAGAACACTCGTCATAGGCGACATACACGGCGGTTTAAGAGCCTTGCACCAAATATTAGAAAGAGCTAAAGTTACTACTAAAGATACGCTTATTTTTCTGGGAGATTACGTTGATGGCTGGAGTCAATCGCCTCAAGTACTCGATTTTATAATTGATTTAAAAACCAAACAAAACTGCATTTGCATTCGTGGCAATCACGACGATCTATTATTGGAATGGCTTGATGAAAGTAAAGACAATCTGTTGTGGTACAAACACGGCGGCGAAGCGACGGTTTTGGCCTACGAATCCGTTAGTGTAGAAACGAAACAAAAACATATTGAATTTTTGAAATCCTTAGAAAATTATCATCTGGACGAGCAACGTCGTTTGTATGTTCATGCTGGTTTTACCAATGTGAATGGTGTTGATTATGAATATTTCCCTGGACTATTTTATTGGGACAGAACCTTGTGGGAAACGGCATTGGCATTAGACAAAACCATGGCAACAGATAATATTTTCTACCCCAAACGTTTTACTTTATATAAAGAAATTTACATTGGTCACACTCCTGTTACCCGAATAGGAGAGAATACCCCCGTTCAAAAAGCGAATGTTTGGAATGTAGATACTGGTGCCGCATTCAAAGGGCCACTAACCATTATGGATGTTGACACTAAGGAATTCTGGCAAAGCGAACCGTTGACTCAGTTGTATTTTGATGAAAAAGGAAGGAATTAGTTTTTATTGAACTATTTTTGCAACCATTTAAAGACTTAAATATGAAAAAGAGTATTACAGTACTAGTATTATTGGCCGTTGGTTTGATGCATGCACAAGCCTTTAAAGGAAAAGGAGATGTTAAATTTGATGTAGGCGCTAACTTTCAAGAAGGAGGATCTGGAATTCGTGTTTCTGCTGATTTTGGACTCGGAGAAAACATGTCATATGGGTTTGCTACTTCTTATTTGTTATCGGTTTCTAATGATGATTTAGGAAATAAACCAGAATTTGATGATCGTATTGACGCGAAGGTTAGATTCAATGCGAACTTAGGAAATGTATTTCAACTCGACGAAAAAATGGATCTTTATCCTGGATTGAATTTGGGTCTCAGAAATTTTGGTGCACACTTAGGATTGCGCTATTTCTTTACGGAAGGATTTGGAATTTTTACCGAAGCTGGTATTCCTATCGCTAGTTATAAAACAGATGCCATAGGTTTTGACAAACTAAATAACCAATTTACATTTAATATTGGTGCTTCTTTCAACCTGTAGGTAACTCATTTATATAAATCAAAAAAGGCAATTTGAAATATTCAAATTGCCTTTTTTAGTTTGTTCTATTTAATCTACAAATCAAATTTAATTCCTTGTGCTAAGGGCAAGCTTGTGGTGTAATTGATGGTATTGGTTTGACGACGCATGTATACCTTCCAAGCATCAGATCCCGACTCACGTCCGCCACCTGTTTCTTTTTCTCCTCCAAAAGCACCTCCAATTTCGGCACCTGAAGTTCCAATATTTACGTTTGCGATTCCACAATCAGATCCTACAACCGACAAGAACAATTCCGCCTCACGCAAATTATTGGTCATGATTGCAGATGATAAACCTTGAGCTACTCCGTTTTGAATAGCAATGGCATTCTCTACAGTTCCTGAGTATTTCAATAAATATAAAACGGGTGCAAATGTTTCGTGTTGTACAATTTCAAAAGTATTCTCGGCTTCGGCAATTGCTGGTTTTACGTAACAACCACTCTCGTAACCTTCGCCGGAAAGCACGCCTCCTGCTACTAATATTTTTCCGCCTTCGGCAACAACTTTTGTTAAGGCATTGTTGTACATTTCAACTGCATGAGTATCAATAAGTGGTCCCACATGGTTGTTTTCATCTAAAGGATTTCCGATACGCAGCTGACCATAGGCTGAAACCACAGCATCTTTCACTGTATCGTAAATACTTTCATGAATAATTAATCGACGTGTCGAAGTACAACGTTGTCCAGCGGTTCCTACTGCTCCAAAAACAGCACCTATAACTGTCATTTTGATATCAGCATCTGGTGTTACAATAATGGCATTATTCCCACCCAATTCTAATAACGATTTTCCAAGGCGACCCGCAACTGCTTGCGCTACGATTTTCCCCATACGAGTAGAACCAGTAGCCGAGATTAACGGTACACGTCTATCATTAGTCATCATTTCCCCTACTTTATAATCTCCGTTTATTAAACATGAAATTCCTTCTGGCAAATTATTTTCTTTGATTACTTCGGCAATAATATTTTGACAAGCGATACCACAAAGTGGTGTTTTTTCTGATGGTTTCCAAACACAAACATCACCACAAATCCATGCTAAAGCCGTGTTCCAAGCCCAAACGGCTACTGGAAAATTAAACGCTGAGATGATTCCAACAACCCCCATTGGATGGTATTGCTCATACATACGGTGACCTGGACGCTCAGAGTGCATAGTCAATCCATGTAATTGACGAGAAAGACCCACTGCAAAATCACAGATATCGATCATTTCTTGCACTTCGCCATAGCCTTCTTGCAATGATTTTCCCATTTCATAGGAAACTAATTTACCGAGTGCTTCTTTATTTTTACGCAATTTTTCTCCAAACTGACGCACAATTTCCCCACGTTGTGGCGCTGGCATTGTCTTGAATGTTTTAAAAGCTTCGGTTGCTGTTTGCATTACTTTCTCGTAATCTGCAGCAGTAGTTGTTTTTACTGAAGCAATACGTTGACCGTCAACTGGCGAATAACTTTCTAAAATTGCTCCGTTAGAAAAATTATTTATCCCTGTTGATGTTCCCTCGTTTATGGATTGAACGCCTAACTGCGCCAATGCTTCTTTCATTCCGAATTGATCTGCTATTGTTATCATTGTAACTTTTCTATTAAAAATTGTTATATTTTTTCACAAATATATTGATTTGACTTGAAATACAACCTAGTGTCGCTTCAAATTTGCTTTTTTATAGTCCAAAAAAATTATTTCAAAATCTACTTGTATTCCTCTTTCTTTTGTCTAGAAAAGTTGCATTGGCGATCTAAACTGAAAACAAAATAAACTCGTTTACGAATTTTAATTTTTAGCCCCGGTAGTAGCGGCATCCTTTTATGACTGCTTTTGCAGGAATAAAAGATACAGCGAATGACGGGAATAGCTCCCAATGAAAGTTAGTCTTTGGATACAAATTTTGGATCGGCTTCCATGATTGTGCCACAAGAATCACAAGTTCTCAAGGCAATTGAGTTATAGAAATGTTTAAAATGCGGCAAGAAATCTTTTTCGATATCTTTTAGCTCAAATTTTACTTCGTACAGTTTGTGGTTGCAGTTGTCGCAGTGCCATAAAAGTCCGTCCGAAAATCCTTTCCCAACTCGTTTGCGTTCGATTACTAAACCTATTGAACCCGCTGAACGCACTGGAGAGTGAGGGACATTGGCAGGATGCAAATACATATCGCCCGCGTGGAGTTCCATTTCCTTGCGGACACCCTCTTCTTGAATAACAATTTTTATGGAGCCTTCTAACTGATAAAACAATTCTTCTGTTTCGTTGTAATGGTAGTCTTTACGGGCATTTGGCCCTGCAACAAGCATTACAATGTAGTCTCCAGATTCTTGGTACAAATTTTTGTTCCCAACAGGTGGTTGGAGTAAATGACGGTTTTCGTCGATCCATTTATTGAGGTTAAACGGTTGTGCTATTGCCATTTTTATGAGTTCAAAGTTACTAAGGTACTAAGGTACTAAGATTTTAAATTATAAGCCATACTAATTTTCTCAATAGCATGAAACCTGAGTGGCTGTGTATCATTTTTCTTTAATTAAATAAATATAAACTGGGAAATGATCGCTGAATCCTATTTCGGTGTTTGAATGTCGAAGCGGATAGCCTTTATATTGTCCGGTTGTTTGTATCAAAAAAGACTTGTTGTAAATTCCGGCTTTCCAGAACCGATAACTGGAATAATCAGGTTGTATCAAGGTTTCAGAAACCATGATCTGGTCAAAAATATCCCAAGCATCACGAAAGGCAATGGTTCCAAAACCTTTTTTGGCCATATCCTCGAATGGATTGTAGATTCCAAGCTTAGGTACATCTGCTTTTTTGGCTTTGGCGCCAAGAGCAACTTTGACACTTTTATTGTATGCCCCATCGTTCAAATCGCCTAGTGTTATAATTTTTGCCTGTGGATTTGTACGTTGTAGAGAATCGATTATTTTTTTGTTTAAGGTTCCGGCTGCTTCCCGAAACGGGCTTGATTTTTTTTCGCCACCAGACCGTGATGGCCAATGATTGACGATGATATTAATTTCCTCACCCTCCAGAAATCCAGTTACAAGCAATTGATCTCGCGTATATACCCGATAATTTTTTGTGCTTACTTGCAATTCATCATCTGTTTTTTCTTCGGTATTGGCCTTTTCAATTTCATTTTTGGCACTTGCATTTTTAAAGATATACAAAGGAATAGTGCTGTAACTGGTGGGTTGGAATTTCTTTTTTTGATACAAAAGCGCCACATCAATGCCTCTTTTATCAGGCGAATCAAAGTGAATGATTCCGAATTCTTTCTCAATAAGTTTGGGTTGCTTGACTAAATCTTCCAATACGCCCCTATTCTCTATTTCGCAACCCCCAATAAAAGTAGGTGCATCAGGATTTTCTGCAGAACCAATTTCGGCTAAGACACGAGCAAGGTTAGTAAGTTTTTTTTGGTATTTATCATAGGTCCAACGCTGCAATCCTTTGGGAGTCCATTCTTCATCAAAAGTATCAGGATCGTTTATGGTGTCAAAAAGATTTTCAAAATTATAAAACGCAACCGTATGAATGTTGTATTTTTTTGATTGTGCAAGCGCTTGGGTGATCGTAAAAAGGTAAAAAAGAACCCAAACTATTTTTCTCATAAACAACACTTTTAATAAAAATTGACCCTACTAACTGTTCTCTATAAAAATAGTCATTTGCATTGAACTTCACGTTATATTCTAATTGCCTATCTTTGATTTTATCAAAACAATACACCAAAGTAAGCAATATTTTAGAAAAGTTATACAGCATGAATCAAAATCGATTTCCTTTTACCAACCATAATCTTATTTATTATCGCCTGCTTTTGCTTATTTTTATTTTTCAATCGTTAAACAGTCAAGCACAAAAACACATGATTACACCACCCAATTTACAAAAAGGAGATACCATTGCAATATTGGCTACAGCCCGAAAAAATGTAGAAGATAATTTAAAACCTGCTATCGATTTGCTACACAATTGGGGACTTGAAGTAGTAATAGGAAGCACAATTGGACTAGACAACAACCAGCTCGCTGGAACAGATGAGCAACGAGCAGCCGATTTTCAGCAGCAATTAGACAATCCAAATATCAAGGCGATATGGTGTGTAAAAGGCGGTTATGGAACGGTTCGAATAGTTGATTTGTTAGATTTTACTGCTTTTAAAAAACAGCCCAAATGGATTGTTGGTTTTAGTGATGTGACCGTTTTACACAATCATTTAAATACGTTGGGGTTTAAATCCATTCACGGAATTATGCCGATAACTGCTCCAAGAGCCACAACGCAAGCCATTGAAACACTGCGAAAGGCATTGTTTGGAGAAAAACTATCCTACACTGTTCCTCCTTTTGAGAAAAATAAAACAGGAAAAGCTTCCGGAGAATTAGTTGGCGGGAATCTATCTATTTTGTACAGTTTATTTGGTTCGCCATCAGCAATTGACTGTTCTGATAAAATCTTATTTATTGAAGATTTAGACGAATATTTGTACCATATAGATCGAATGATGATGAACTTGAAACGCAATGGATGTCTGGAAAGTATTAAAGGAATTGTGGTAGGTTCCATGACCAAAATGAAAGATAATGACATTCCTTGGGGCAAAAACGCCATTGAAATTATTGAAGATGTAACCAAAAAATACAACATTCCCATTTTATATAATTTCCCTGCGGGTCACATACAAGACAATAGAGCCTTGATTTTGGGGCATACAGTAACGCTAAATGTTCAGGAAAAAGGTGGAACGCTTACCTTTGAATAATGAGTTTTAAATGGTAAAACTATGATTACTGATAGTAGTTTTTTAACAGTAATGTTGCTTCAGAAGTGTAAATTCAATAACTTAATGCAATAAATGAAAAAAATCATTTTATATCTAGCAGCAATATTTTTACTATCATTCACTACTCAACACTTTTCTGAAAAGGATCTAATTGGAAAGTGGAAAATAGTTAGAGTGGAAAATAGTCTTGGGTCTGAGATTGGGTCGTCAGCTTTTAGAAATCAAACATTTACTTATAAAAAGAATTATACAATCGTTCATTTTAATCCAGAAAATCCATTCTTAAAAGAAGAAACAGGAAAGTGGGAATTAGTAAAAAATATAATCTTTCAATATGATGAAGGAGAAAAGCCGGAAGTATATGGAGAAATTTTAAAGTTAAATGACAAAGAATTTATAGTAGTTCAAACTCGGGAAAAAGTTGTAACTAAAATCTATTTTAATAAAATAAAATAAAAATACTAACGATAAAACATGCTACTAGCAATTTGAGTATAAGACTTAATTTGAAAATGGTTTATATTTGGAAGATTTAGCTAAACCGAATAATGGGCTTAATTAATGCCCAAACTGTGTCTAGCGAGGGGACGGATCATGTTATAAACTAACAACTGAATACTTTTTCATGGCTGAACACAACGAACTTGGCAAATTAGGAGAAGAAATGGCTGTCGAATTTCTACGAAAAGACGGCTATACTATCTTACAAACCAACTACACTTTTCAGAAAGCAGAAATTGATATTCTTGCCCAAAAAGAAAACACACTTGCTGTTGTAGAAGTTAAAACGCGTTCTTCTTTGGAATTTGGATTGCCTCAAGATTTTGTTAAACCAAAAAAAATCCAGCTTCTTGTTAAAGCCGTTGATGCCTTTGTAAACGAAAGAGATCTCGATATTGAAGTGCGTTTTGATATCATAGCCATCAATAAAGAAGGCAACTCCTTTGTAATTGAGCATCTTATTGATGCGTTTTATCATTTTTAGTGTTATTTTGTTGTTGTTATATTTGTAACAAATTGTTTTTTTATTTACATTTGTGTCTAATTTGCACACAATTTATGTGTAAAACAACAACCAACTAAAATTTACATCATGAAAACCGTTTCTTCTATCGTTGAAAACTACATCAAAACAAAGCCCTTTTTACTAAATGCATTATCATTAGGCATTATCAACTTGACCTCATTATCAAGAAATATAATGACGGAATTAGAAAGTGATTTTGGCAAAGAGGTGAAACAAGGTGCCGTGGTGATGGCGTTAAAACGACTAACGGAGGAATTAGATTTTAGACTGAATCATAAAATTAATAAGGTTATCAAAAACATTGGTGAAATCACAGTTCGTTCTGCCTTGACGGATTATACCTTTGCTGCATCAGATACTGTACTAAACAAACAAGCCGACTTAATTACAGATATTAATTCGCTTCCTGATATATTTTACACCTCATCCAGAGGGGTAAATGAAACGAATATAGTTGTTAGTAATAGCGTCAATCACTTGGTAGACAAACATTTTGCTACTGAAAAACTGATTCAGAAATTAGATAATCTGGCTTCAATAACCGTAAAATTACCCAAAGAAAACATAGTTGTTCCAGGGATTTACTACTTCATTTTTCAGCGTTTGGCTTGGGAAGGAATTATTATCAACGAAGTAATTTCGACTTCTAATGAGTTCACAATTTTAGTAAGCGAAGAACAGGTTGATGTGGCTTTTAAAGTAATTAAGGATTTGAAGAATTAAGAAAAATATAATTATGTATAAAGCTTCCAGCCTTTTGAAGGCTGGAAGCTTTTTACATAATTATATTCCGTTACTGTATTTCTAAACAGCAGCTTAAAATTACAAATTCGTTCCTCCCGAAACTTCTAAACGTTGTCCATTTACCCATTTAGCATCATCGGTACACAAAAAGGCAACTACGCTTCCAATATCATCTGGCAAACCTACTCGTCCTAATGCCGTCAACGAAGCAATCATTTGATTTAATTGCTCATTATCCCTAACTGCACCTCCGCCAAAATCAGTTTCTATTGCGCCCGGAGCCACTATATTGACTCTGATTTTTCTTTCTCCCAATTCTTTCGCTTGGTATTTAGTCAGGGTTTCCATCGCGCCTTTCATACTCGCATAAGTTGAATATCCTGGAAATGAAAAACGGGTCAATCCTGACGAAATATTTACAATTCCACCACCATGGTTTAGTAGATCCAAAGCTTTTTGAGTCAGAAAAAAGGGTCCTTTGAATTGAATATTAACCAAATCATCAAATTGAGTTGTACTTGTTGTCGCAAAACTTTCGTGAAGACCAACACCAGCATTGTTGATTAAAAAATCCATTTTTTCAGCACCAAAAGTGTTTTTTAAAGCGCTCGCTACATTTTGAAAAAACAAATCAAAACTACTCACATCGGCAACATCCAATTGAATGGCTGCTGCTTTTTGTCCCATTTTTTCGATTTCGGATATAACATCATCCGCTTCTGCTTTTTTGCTGTTATACGTTAGGATTACATCAAGCCCTTTTTTGGCAAGACTTAAAGCCATGTCTTTTCCTAATCCGCGGCTTCCTCCGGTAACTAATGCTATTTTACTGTTCTTGATTTCCATGTTTAAATAGTTTTAAATTAATACTTCAAAATTAATTCCGATGTAAGGCTTGTCAATTGTAAATATCAATCCAGAGTTTGCAAAATTCAAATCAAATTACTTAAACCCTAAAAGATATAGGTGTCAAAGTTGTTTGCTTTTTGAAAAAATTAGAAAAATGTGCTAACTCTTCAAAACCAAGTGAATAGGCGATTTCCGAAATGTTCCAATCGGTTTCTTTTAAAAGTATCTTAGCTTCATGAATCAATCGCTCACTGATTAATTCAGTTGTAGTTTTACCTGTGTTCTCTTTTAAAACTTTATTCAAATGGTTCACATGCACGGACAAACGAGCTGCAAAATCTTTGGCTGATTTCAATTCTAATCGTTGACGAGGTGAATCAATTGGGAATTGTCTTTCCAATAGTTCCACAAACAAGGAGGATACTCTGGCTGCCGAATTGTGTTTTGAATACAAGGCGGTTATAGGTTGCAATTTCTGTCCAAAGTGTATTAACTCCGCCACATAATTCCGAATCAAATCGTATTTATACACATAATCAGAATTGATTTCTTTATGTATCTTTTTGAATATCAGGTCAATTTTTATTGCATCCTCATCAGAGAGTTCAAAAATAGGATAGCCATCTGATTTAAAAATAGGAAGCTCGTCAAGTACAATTCCGCTTTTATCTTTTGTTAAAAACTCGCTCGTAAAAACACAAAAATTTCCCGACTGTTGCGTGTCTTGAGGGACATAATGATAAGGAATTTTTGGCGTAGCAAATAAAAGAGCATTCTTTTCAATGTCAATTGTTTTATCTGCATATTCAGCTCTGTTTTTTCCTCGTATCAAGCTTATTTTATAATACGCTCTCCGGTCATAAGGCATAAATGACTTATGCTTTAGCCTTTCATAAAGTTCTTTGATACTAAAAACATTGAAATGACCAATTTCTTTTTGAATACCTTTTGGCAATAATTTACTCGGATCTGTAACAGAGTCTCCAGAGATTTCCTGGTAAAACTCATCTATTGATTTTAATTTCATTGAGAATGAATTTGTAAAAATCAAATATAAGAAATAAAAAAACCAATCATAGTAAGATTGGTTTTTTTACAATTAGGATCATTTACAAATTAAGAATCCGTCAAGAAATACTTAACAGTAAAATCCTTTTTTATTCTCCTCCCAACATCTCCATAAATTCTAGCGCTGTTCTAGTGTTTTTTACATTGTCAAAAGTTAATAGCAATCGCAAACCAGCCGGAGTTTGTTTTTCTTTCATTTTGCAAATAGAACTGTTTTTTTGCACAAACTGCAAGACTTGATGAAAACGTTTGGATTGATAGTAATCTGATTGTTGATCCGAAATAAAATACCCAATCATCTTGCCTTGTTTCATCACTAATTTTTCGATTCCAATGCGAGTGGCAATCCATTTGATGCGAATGCTATTCATTAACGCTTTGGCACGAGGCGGCATTGGACCAAAACGGTCTATCAACTTGTTTTGGAAGGCCACCAATTCCTCTTCGTTTTTTACAGTACCTAATTCATTATACAAACTCAACCGTTCCGATACATTATTGATGTACTCATCCGAAAACAGCAATTCAAAATCGGTATCAATTTGTAAATCTTTGACGTATTCTTTGGTTTCTATGTTGCTTTCCTCGGGATATAAATCCTTGAATTCATTTTCTTTCAATTCATCAATCGCTTCATTCATGATTTTTTGATAGGTATCAAAACCGATTTCGTTGATGAAACCACTTTGCTCTCCTCCTAATAAATCTCCGGCACCACGAATCTCCAAATCTTTCATCGCAATATTGAATCCGCTTCCCAACTCGCTGAATTGCTCCAAAGCCTGAATTCGTTTTCTGGCATCATCCGTCATCGCAGAATAGGGCGGACAAATAAAATAGCAAAACGCTTTCTTGTTGCTACGTCCTACTCGACCTCGCATTTGATGTAAATCAGACAAACCAAAATTATTGGCATTATTGATGAAAATCGTATTGGCATTTGGTACATCTAATCCACTTTCGATAATGGTAGTTGCCACCAAAACATCAAATTCGCCGTTCATAAAAGCCAACATCAGCTCCTCTAGTTTTTTTCCGTCCATTTGTCCGTGACCAATACCTACTCTAGCATTGGGCACCAAACGTTGAATCATCCCAGCTACTTCCTTAATGTTTTCAATGCGGTTATTGATGAAAAAAACTTGTCCGTTTCGCTGTATTTCATATGAAATCGCGTCGCGAATCACTTCTTCGCTAAAACCAACTACATTCGTCTCAATAGGATATCGATTGGGTGGTGGCGTAGTAATTACAGATAAATCACGCGCAGCCATTAGTGAAAACTGCAATGTTCTTGGAATTGGCGTTGCCGTTAAAGTTAACGTATCGACATTTGCAGCAATCGTTTTCAGTTTGTCTTTTACATTGACCCCGAATTTTTGTTCCTCATCAACAATCAATAATCCAAGGTCTTTGAAAACCACATTCTTATTGACTAATTGGTGCGTTCCAATCACAATATCGAGTTTACCTTCGGCTAATAATTTTAGTGTTTCGGCTTTTTGTTTGGCGGTTCTAAAACGGTTTAAATAACCAACAGAAACCGGCATATCTTTCAATCTTTCGGTAAAAGTTCTGTAATGTTGGTACGCTAAAATTGTTGTAGGAACCAATATCGCAACTTGCTTGCTATTATCAACTGCCTTGAATGCAGCTCTAATAGCAACTTCTGTTTTTCCGAAACCTACATCTCCACAAACCAAGCGATCCATCGGGCGATCACTTTCCATATCGGCTTTAACTTCTGCCGTAGATTTGGTTTGGTCTGGGGTATCTTCATATATAAACGAGCTTTCCAGTTCGTTTTGTAAATAACTGTCGGGCGCAAACTGGAATCCTTTTTCGAGTCTTCTTTTAGCATACAACTGAATCAAGTTGAATGCAATATGTTTGACTCTAGCCTTGGTTTTTTGTTTTAAAATCTTCCAGGCATTCGACCCCAATTTGTAAATTTTGGGAGGCGTTCCGTCTTTTCCGTTGTATTTTGAAATTTTGTGTAGCGAATGAATACTCACATACACAATGTCATTATCGGCATAAACGAGCTTGATGGCTTCTTGTGTTTTACCTTCGACTTGAATTTTTTGCAACCCGCCAAAACGTCCAATTCCGTGATCAATGTGCGTTACATAATCGCCTACAGAAAGTGTCGTCAATTCTTTTAAAGTGATATTCTGTTTTTTCGAATAGCCGTTTTTGATGCTGAATTTATGGTAGCGTTCAAATATTTGGTGATCCGTGTAACAAGTAATTTGGTTTTCATCGTCAACAAATCCTTGGTACAAAGGCAATACAACCGTGTGGTATTGCTTTCGTATATTCTCAGAATTGGCTTCGTCTAAAGTTTCAAAAATATCATGAAAGCGTTTGGCCTGAGCATCATTAGAACAAAACAAATAATTTTTATAGCCGTTGAAATGATTTTCACTTAGATTATTCAACAATAAATCAAATTGTTTGTTGAACGACGGTTGTGGCTGAATGTGAAATTCGAATTTTTGGGTAGTTCTGAAAATCGCTTTTGTACTCCATTCGACTATAGAAAAATCCAACGCTCTTTTTATGAACTGGGCTTGATTTAAAAACAATTGTTCAGGAGTTGAACGCTTAATTTCCTGAGACAATTTTGCGAAAGCTTCTTCGGCCTTGCCAAATTGTTTGTCTAATTGTGCTAAAAAATCTTCTGTGTTCTGAATGAAGATTACTGTTTTCTCCGAGATATAATCTAAGAAACTTTCTCTGTTTTCCTGAAAAACTTTGTTTTCAACATTGGGGATGATCGTAATCTTCTTTTGCGTTTCAATAGACAATTGCGTGGCTACATCGAAGGTTCGGATGCTTTCTACTTCATCTCCAAAAAATTCGATTCGGTACGGATTATCATTCGAAAACGAAAAAACATCTACAATTCCTCCGCGTACAGAAAATTCTCCAGGTTCGGTAATAAAATCAACTCTTTTAAACTCGTATTCAAACAATACTTCGTTGATAAAATCAATTGAAATTTTATCTGCCACAGCAACTTTCAACGTGTTTTTATCTAATTCCTTTCGAGTCACCACTTTCTCAAATAAGGCTTCGGGATAAGTGACAATAACGGCTGGTTTCTTGCGGGAATTGATTCGGTTTAACACTTCGGCGCGAAGCAAAACATTCGCATTATCTGTATCTTCGATTTCGTAAGGACGACGAAAAGATCCAGGGTAAAATAGTACATCTTGCTCGCCAATCATCTGTTCCAAATCGTTCAAGTAATACGCAGCTTCTTCTTTATTGTTCAAAACAATTAAAAAAGGAAGCTCTGCTTTCTTGAAAATCGACCGAATCACAAATGAAAATGAAGAACCTAGAAGTCCTGTAAGATGCATTTTGACTTGTTTGTTTTCTACTAAACGAGCAACTATTTGCAGGGTTTTAGGCGAATTATCGTAGGTAGTGTATAAAGCTGTTTTACTCAACGCGTGGAATGTTTGGGTCTATTTTAGGTGTATTGGGAATGGCTCTTGAAGTGTCCATCATTCTTAATAAATCAGATTCTCCTTCTTCAATTGGAATTTTACTTTTCTCGACAATTTTATCCATTTGACGTTGTAAGGACACCAATTCTAAGTTAATTTCAGCTACGAGTTGCGTCACTTTTTTATCTGGAATGTTATCTAAATGAATGTATAAATCCAACATTTGTACTTTAGTGATCAAAGTTCCTATTCTGCTTCGTATTTGCGGTTTATCGTATTGAATAGGAATTTGGGCTGTAAGCGCCATAACTTTTTTAGTCAATGCTTTTGATTTTTGCTGAAAAGCGGCAATCGTTTTTTTAGGTTTTTGTGCCAATTCTGCTAAAAAAATTCGCCACTCGTTCCAACTCGACAAACTATTTTCAGAAGCTTCGGTCACTGGCGTGTCATAAAAAATCCAGCCTTTTTGTATATTTTTTAAAATTACTTCTTTTTTCTGTACCTCTTTCCTGTTTTCAGCAAAGCGTTTTTGATCCTCGTTTTTACAAGAGAACAAAACCAAAATAAGAGAACAGCAAACGGCTAATTTATATTTCATTTTTAATTTCATTAAAGCACAAAGTTACAAACTAAATTTACAATAATGAATTCCAGAAATGGGGAATACTTTCATTGCTGAAACTCACTAAAAGGAACTTAAATTAGTTCGTAAAATGAAAAATAAAGAAACTAAAAATGCCATTTCAGTACTGTATATAATCTAAGATTATGAAAACTTTTTGGTAATTATTTAAAAAACGGTTTCCTGATTATTCTTTAAAATTATCATTTCGATAACTCATTTGCATTTATACCCTTTATAAAAAGCGAAAACCGACTAAACCATTTCTATTTTAAAACTATTTTAAGAATTTTTTAAACTTTTCTATCAAAACTAATTTACTGACGAAAACGTTATATTTGTTTTTCAAAACAGATAACGATGAGTACTAAAATATTAATCATAGGCGCTTGTGGCCAAATAGGAACAGAGCTTACGCAAAAGTTACGCTCGATTTACGGAACCGAAAATGTAATTGCATCAGACATTAGAAAATTAAATACCGATGTAGTTAATTCGGGTCCATTTGAAGTGGTGAATGCACTGGATTTTAATCAAATTGAGCATTTAGTTGAAGTACACCAAATCACCGATGTGTATTTAATGGCGGCACTTTTATCGGCAACAGCCGAAAAAAACCCAGCATTTGCTTGGGATTTGAATATGAACTCCTTGTTTCATGTTTTGAATTTGGCGAAAGCCGGAAAAATAAAAAAAATATTTTGGCCTTCGAGTATTGCCGTTTTTGGACCAACAACTCCTAAAGAAAATACGCCTCAATATACGGTAATGGAACCTTCAACGGTCTACGGAATCAGTAAACAAGCGGGCGAAAGATGGTGCGAATACTACCATAATATCTTCGGAGTAGATGTAAGAAGCATCCGTTATCCTGGTTTAATCAGTTGGTCGTCTCCTCCTGGTGGCGGAACTACAGATTATGCTGTGGATATTTTTCATAAAGCACTAGCCGAAAAAAAATACGAGTGTTTTTTATCATCAGAAACTAAAATGCCGATGATGTATATGGATGATGCGATTGCGGCAACCATAAAAATCATGCAAGCTTCTGTAGAAGAAATAAAAATTAGATCTTCATACAACTTGGCAGCTATGAGTTTTACACCTACTGAGATTGCTGCCGAAATCCAGAAACACATTCCTGAATTTACCATCACTTATGAGCCGGACTTCCGTCAAAAAATTGCAGATAGCTGGCCTGCGAGTATTGATGATGCAAGCGCACGTGAAGACTGGGGATGGAAGCATGAATTTGATTTAGAATCAATGACTACAGATATGCTCGAGCATTTGAAGTAAAATATCTAGAATAAAAAAATGCCGCAAAATTTAGGTTTTGCGGCATTTTTTATATTTATTTTTTATTTTTAACGAGTAGCGCTTGCAGCTCCTTGTATTCTCTCTCCGATTGTATTTCGCTTAAATCTCTTATTTTCCCGTTTTTCAATTCTAGAAAATATTTTTTTCTACCAAACGAAACACGCTCCTTGATTCCCTCTATTTGAACTAAAGGAATTTTGTCAGCAGCTGTTTTTTTAAAAAAATAAAGATACAACCCAATGGCGGCCACCACACCTAAAACTAACCAAATTATTTTCATAAGTCCAAAAGCAATTTGAGGATTGGATAAATTTAAAATTACATTGATAAAAGTTATGATGAGTAGCAATCGTACAATAAGAAAATGGCTCTTTTGACCGTCTGTAATTTCGAGTGAAGCAGTTGCTTGATTGTATTTGAATTTCATGTAAAATCAACTTCTATTTAAAAACGTTATTCTCTTTTTTAACATCAGCCATTAAAGAACTCGGATCGATAGTGATGCTTTTTATTGTCGACTTTGCTTTAGGAATGCTAAGCTCATACGTTGGATACGCCCAAGCCCAATCATTCAAAACCGTTCTTTTCACTCCTTGATTCGGGTTTGGTTTTTCGAAACTCATCATTCGCAATGGAACGTAAAAACTTTCCATGGTTCCATCATTATATTCCACCAATAAATCAATTGGCATTGGCATTCTACCAATTCGCTCCAAAACTACCTTTGTTTGCCCGGCATTTTCGGTTACTTCTTTAATGCCGTAATCTATGGTGTTCGTAGTTTGTGTCCAATCAGTCAAGTACCAATCTAAGTTTGCTCCAGAGATTCTTTCGGCCGATCTTTTGATATCATTTGGTGTAGGATGTTTGAATTTAAAATCGCTGTAATATTTTTTCAACGTCTTCATTACATTCTCTTTTCCTATTAAATACATCAATTGGGTTAGGAACAATTCGCCTTTACTATATGATGTTATGCTGTACACTCTATTTTCGTCAAAACGATCCGCGTGTGTTCCTTGAGGCAATTCCTTTCCTGAATTTACCATAGAAAAATAACCTGTATACGCACCCGAAAATGGGTTTTCTACTTTTTTATCGGCTATTTCGTTCAGTCCAAAATCTTCTAAAAATGAAGTAAATCCTTCGTCCATCCAACCGTGCTTCGATTCGTTTGAAGCTAACACATGCTGGAACCATGAATGCGCCATTTCGTGTGCCGTTACACCAAGCAAACCTTCAAATGTGCCTTGTCCTAAAATCAGCGTACACATGGCATATTCCATTCCGCCATCGCCTCCTTGAATTACGGAGTACTGCTTGTATGGATAATCGCCAACAGTTTTGTTGTAAATCTCCATTAACTGTACTGTTTTTGGTTGTAAATTTTTCCAGTTCTGAATAAATTGTGGGTTGTTTTTATACAAGAAATGGATGTCGACACCATTAGGTCCTTTCGCCACATCGTGAATATAATCCTTATCTGCTGCCCAAGTAAAATCATGAACCATGGGTGCATTAAAATGCCAAGTCAACGTTTTTGCTTTCTTTGGCACATTGACCACAACCCCTTGATCTTGGTAACCAAAACCAATTTCATTTTTGTTTTGTAAGTAGCCCGTACCGCCTAGAACGTAGTTTTTATCGATCGTGATTTTTACATCAAAATTTCCCCAAACACCGTGAAATTCTCTGGCGATGTAAGGATCTGCATGCCAACCTTCAAAATCAAATTCAGCTAGTTTTGGATACCATTGTGACATTGATAATTCTACACCTTCGGCATTATTTCGACCGGAGCGACGTATTTGAATAGGAACTTGTCCATCAAAATCTAATGTGAATGTTGTTTTTGAATTTGGTAAAATAGGTTGAGCCAAAGTAACCTCTAGAATAGTTCCTACCTCTTTTGCAACAGCAACTGCACCATCTTGTTTGAAATTAGCAATTCGCAAATATCCAATTTCATTTGGTTTCAAGTTTTTGATACGACTTTCTTTAACTTCCTTATCACCCACTTTTATTTTAGTGACCATTCTTCCGTCTGGATCTTTGATGCTTTGAATTCTCGCATCCATTTCGCTTCCTTGTTGGAAAGCATTATTAAAAAGATGGTAATATACTTTTCTTAATGTATCTGGCGAATTATTGGTATAAACCAATTCTTGTTTTCCTTTGTATTGGTAGGTTTTTACATCCATGGAAACCTCCATTTTGTAATCTACATGCTGTTGCCAATAGGTATTGCTTTGCGCAAACAAACTCGTAAAACTTACTGTTAAAAACGAAAATAAAACTATTTTTTTCATAATTAGTTGAAATAAAAATGGAAGGACTATTTGTCCTTCCATGAATTAAATTTTTAAAATGTTACTTTTTGGACATTTTTTCAGCCATCAATAAAGCATTGTAGGCATTTACAATTTTACCAGATTTGGATAATGTTGCAAAAGAACGAACATCTCCAACTTTACCTCCAACAATTACATCGGTTGTGATAGCAACACCAGATTCCATCAAGATATATTTTACTTGCTTAGCTGTCAATTTCGGATAATAGGAACGAATCAAAGCAGCAACTCCAGCGGTATTAGGCGCAGCCATTGATGTACCTTGTAAATATTGGTATTCGTTGTTTGGAGTGGTTGCATAAATTTTTACTCCCGGCGCAAAAACATCTACATTCAGTTTCCCGATGTTTGAAAAACGAGCCACAACTTTGTCTCCGTATTCAAAATTTAATGCTCCAATCGTAATTACATTATCCGCAAACTCTTTTACTTTATCCTCAGAGTCATTTGGGAAATTCTCAGCAAAATCAATATCTTTTGCGTCATTTCCTGCAGCATGTACAAACAATACATCTTTTTTCTCTGCATATTTTAAAGCATCATACACCCATTGTCTGTGCGGTGAAAAGCTTTTTCCAAAACTTCCGTTAATTACTTTGGCACCATTATCAACAGCATAACGTATCCCCAATGCAATGTCTTTATCATACTCATCTCCGTCTGGTACGGCACGAACAGTTAAAATTTGAACATTATTGGCAACTCCGTCTCCACCTAAATTGTTGTATCTAGACTGAGCCACAATTCCTGCTACGTGCGTTCCGTGAAGGATTTCGTTTTTGTCTGGACCCATTACATTATTATTACCATATTTAGTATCGGTAATATCGTTAGGATTATCGCCTACAACTTTACGGTAATCTGTTTTAAGATTGTCACCATTAATAAGGGCCTCTTGCGCCTCTTTTTGTTTTTGAACCGCTACCTTAAGTTCAGCAACTGGTAATCCATACCCTAACATTTGTAGCATTGTAGCTTTACTTTTAAGCAAGTCCTGATCTTGAGTGTCAATTGTCTTCACCTCATCAACAGTATATACCGCTTTGCCCAAATGTTTTGCAACAGCGGCATCACTTGATGCTAGTGTTTCAATCATTTTTGTAGATCGTTCTTTCACTGTAGCTGCCTCAGCAACTTTTTTGTCATTTAAAGCCTTGGCTTCTTGGTATGTTTTTTCATCTACCAATGATTTATCCTTGATGATTCTTTCGTATTCCAAATTTTCCTTAGTACTGTCTCCCAAGAAATTCCAACCGTGCATGTCATCAATATAACCGTTTTTGTCATCATCAATTCCGTTACCCGCAATTTCTTTGGCATTGGTCCAAAGTACTGATTTTAAATCCTCGTGTTCTATATCAACACCAGAATCTACGATACCTACAATAACGGGCACCCCTTTTTTTCCTTTTAGCAATTCAGCGTATGCTCTGTCAACACTCATTCCAGGAATGGTATCGGTTACAATATCTAGGTGACTCCAGCGTTTCAAATCGTTTTCAGCAAGTGGTGCTTTTTTCTTAATATTTAAGGGAGCTGTTATTGCAGTAAAACTTGACGTACTAGCACTAGTTACTTGTTTTGCTGTTCCACATCCAACCAATGCTAAAAAAGCAAAAGCAGAAATGTAAATGGGTTTAATGGTATTCATTCGTTTGTTTTTATTAATTTTTGAAATATTTGACTAAAATAATTGATTTTGTCAAACAAATAAAAGGATTAACAGTACATTAAGAAAATATAAACGAAGTTTTTATTTGATAAGATTCAAAAAAATAAAAAAAGCTACCCTTTACAGGTAGCTTCGATCTTGTGTTTAATTGCATTATTAATTACCGCACATTGCTGTATAATCATCAAACATCTTGATGTAAGTTTCTTTATTTTCAAAATTGTAAAGTCCATTATTGATGTTTTCAATCATTTTAGGACAATCTGAGAAATACTCCCTTAATTCTTTTTTTCTACCAATTAAAACAGCTGGACTGAAAAATTCATCTTGAATTTGCTTCTTCAAAACATAAGCATCTTGAGGGAAAAACTCATGAAATACTGATATTTTTTCTCCTTTTTTAATTTCTTCAAACAAAGAATATCTTTTTGTATTTACATCAGATGTAAGACCTACGCCTTTACCTGTTTGACCAGCTATGTAGAAATGACCTTCATTATCTTTGATAGTAACCACTTTTTTCAAGTTAGTACGTTCTGGTTTTTTCTGTCCTTCAATGGTAATTCTAACTGTACTTTTATCCGAACCAATCCCATTTGCTAGAGCACGAAGAGCTGAAACTTGCGACTCTGTTCTTAAGTCTACCATCTCCGGATAATCACTAATAATTCTTACTTTACCTTTAAAAGCCTTACCGTCTACATCTACAACTTCACCATCAAATTCAGCATATCTAAAAGCCGTTGCAGCCTTTTTGTATGATGGTAAATTAGGCTCTGTTTGCATCGCCTCTAACGTAGTCGCTTTTTCTGTGGTTTTTTTGTATGTATCAATATTAGCAGCGAGGTTTGTTAAAAAAGGATGGTGTGTACGCATTCCTAAAAAGCTTTTTTCATTTTCCTTTACTCCATCAAAATATTTTGAAGCTTCTTCAACTTGACCTAAGAGTAAATTGGTTGTGGCCAAATTATAATAAGCGCTAAAACGAACTTTTTTCTGAAGGTCTTCGTCATTTTTATCTTCAAAAGCTAAATATTCTTTCCAATAGTCTTGAGCTTCTCCAAATAAACTTGGCCAATCCGCTCTATCTACATCGACTAAAGTTGGTAGTACTTGAACCGATTGATTGAACTCATCTGGATTAAAAGTTGATTTTGATTTCTTTTTCTTCTCAATATCAAAATAACGCAAACCAGAAACTTCTGGACCATACAAATAGAAACCTTCGAACTCTTCTAACATCGAGTAGAAATTATTAGTCAATATTTTTATTACTAAAGCTTCATAACTATACATTGGATCTGTTACATACATATTAACTTTTGGACTTGTATACCTTTTATAAATAACCTTGCCCGTTTTATCCATAATCTCAAGGTTAGACTCCATGCCTAAATAATATGCTGGAGATTTTTGATAATAGGTTTGTACGTAATCTTCGTCATTAATAGACTCAAATCGGGAAACAGTATATTTAATTTTAAAGTCTCCATCATTCGTTTTTTTCAAACCTGAAATAAAGAAGATGTTATTTATTTTTTCACTTGAATATGGAATTTTTCTAAATCCGAAACTATCTTCAATACCTGTTGATAAATCTAGTTTGATTTCATAGGTTTTATAGTTGCCATATTGTTTGTCAACAGGAGACTCAGGACCTCTTAAATTCAGGGTGTTTTTTCTTTCTTCATCTTGACCTACTGTAGTGCCAGATCCCTCTACTTTACTGATCATTTTACCCAGTGAAAACTGACTGTACGCATTACAACTTAGTATTGTAAAGACACTTGTTAAGGCAAATTGTGTAATTTTTTTCATTAGTGATTAATTTAAGGTTGGGTTATGTGTTGATTTTGTATTTGCAATTTTGAAATCTTCTAACAACCTATTAGCACGATTAATTAATTCTCTACCATCTGCCTTGTCATAGTCGTTCAAAATTAACTTTTCTGCCTCTACTATTGTCTTTTCTGGTTCGTCTATTAACAAGTAAATCACTGCTAAGTTATAATAAGCTGAGTATCTCATTTTACGAGCTGGCTTACTATCATCAGTATATTTTGTCTTTAAGGAGTCAAAATACTCTATTAACGGCTTCATATTGCCTTTTAAATCCTCAATTGGCTGATCCGCTCTCATAGTTTTAAACAAAGCTCTTACCGCCTGTATAGCCTCGATTTGGGTGGCACCCTCGTCATTTTTAGCATCTAAAATCCATAAATTTTGATTCGTGCTGATGGCTTTATAACCATATAAATCATTAATTCCAGTAATAAAATTGTTGTTCACAGCGGTAACATAGTCCCTTAAAGTTTTGTCGTGAAATGCTCCTTTATTCAAATAAAAGTCTTTCATTGCTGCTTTTGGTTCATCAAATTCTTTGGATTTTACTGAAATTTCTTCATCATAACTCCATTTAAATCCTCCATTAGTAGCTGAACTATCCTTTTTTACAACTGCATTTTTTAAAAATCTGTTTGTACTTGCTACTGCTGCCTGTTTGGCTTTTGCCTCTTCAACTTGTTTTGCTGTTATCTGATCTACTCTCCTTGGTCCAACTATTTTTGCATATCCTCTGCCTGAATATGTTGCTAAAATATAGTGGTATTCTCTGCGGCTCGTCACTTTACCTTGTCGGTCTCTAGTTTCTTCCACGCGTATTTCTGGTGTTATTCGTCTTTCTACAAAGTCTTCAATGTTGAGCTCCATTTTTACAGTTGGATTTTCATCTGTTTTTTTCCATCCATAAATTTTAATATTGTCGTTTAAAGTGACTCTGTTTGTATACGTTTGTATTTTACCCCCAAGTTTTACCTCTGATGCAAAAGATCTTTTTTCAAAAGGCACTGGCTCTTTTGGAAGTTGCTGATAACTTACATCAAAGTAAAAACGATCTAAGTCTACTTTTTGTGCTGAAATAGTAACAGAAACCAAAAACAACAAAAAAATTAAAGTTTTTTTCATAAGTGTATTTTTATAAATTCGAGACAAACCTATTTATTATATTCAAGAAAAACAACTTATTCTCTTACTAAAGTTTTAAGAATTAAATAATTAAAGATTGCTTAATCTTTTAGAATTATCAACCCATTTTTTAAAATACTAAACAAAAAAATCAACTCCAAAAAAAATCCCCTATTACTACTGTAATAAGGGACTTGCTTTTTTGAAAATGGTGCCTTAAAAAATTTCGTCTGTTGTATAAACCTCCTTGAACCGAACGCCTTTTTCTGTGTTTTGCACTGTAATGATCTCATTGTGGGCATCATGTTCTAAAAATAAATAGTAATTATTATCTGCAGCATCTTGCAGAAACTTTGCTTTTTCAGGCATTGTCAATAAAGGTCTGGTGTCATAGCCCATAACATACGGAACCGGAATATGTCCTGCTGTGGCCAATAAATCGGCGCAAAAAACAATTGTTTTATCCTGATATTTCAAACGCGGAATCATTTGTTTTTCGGTATGTCCATCAGCAAAGAAAATTCCAAAACCCAGTTCTGATTTTTCAAGAAAATCGCTTTCAGGTCTTTTTATAAAATGCAATTGGCCACTTTCCTGCATGGGTAAGATATTTTCAGACAAGAACGAAGCTTTCTCTCTAACGTTTGGTTTTGTTGCCCATTCCCAGTGGTTTTCGTTGGTCCAAAATTTAGCATTTTTAAAGGCTGGTTCATAACCCGTTTTGTCTTTGTTCCATTGTATACTTCCTCCGCAATGGTCAAAATGCAAATGCGTCATAAACACATCCGTAATATCATCTCTGTGAAAACCGTATTTAGCTAGTGAATTATCTAAGGAGTGGGTTCCCCAAAGCGAATAGTACCCATAAAATTTTTCAGACTGTTTGTTTCCCATTCCGGTGTCTATCAAGATCAATTGGTTACCATCTTCAATTAATAAACAACGTGCTGCTATGTCAATGAGGTTATTGGCATCGGCTGGATTGGTTTTGTTCCAAATAGTTTTTGGTACCACGCCAAACATTGCGCCACCATCTAACTTAAAGTTACCCGTTTCTATTGGATATAATTTCATATTGTATAAGGTCTTGTTTTGCAATAAAATTAAGCATATTTATTGATACCATACTTAAATTGAGTACAAACAAATTGCACCCAAACCAATACACAACTGAGGTGTACTGGTTTAAGTGCGATTTGATTTTAGATTAATTTTTTAATTTTTGGAATAACTGTTGCAGCTTACTATTTGCCTCAACTTGGTACGGAGTCGATTTAACCAATTGTATAGTGGTTGCAATACGTTGTTGCGTTACTGGGTGCGAACTCAAAAACTCAGGAATAATAGTATCGTCTTCGTTTTGTAGTCTTTTAAATAAATTCAACATTCCGTTTGGATTGACCTTATTTTTGATCACAATAGCAAAACCTTCTCGGTCAGCTTCTTGTTCGAACTCACGCGAAAAAGAGAGCGACTGAAAGCTGTTTACGTTATCGCCAATGGTAGCCATAATTCCGTTTGCATCACCTAAAATTGCCGAGATAAATAGGTATCCAGACAAGTTGCGGCATAACATTTTCATAGAATGCCTATGATTAACGTGCGCTGCCTCGTGACCCAAGAGCGCCACTAACTCATCATAGTTTTTCATCTTATTTACAATTCCTGAATAAACCACAATAGTTCCATCTGGCAAGGCAAAAGCGTTCACAATATCCTCTTCTACAAAAATGAATTTCAAGTTTTTTTTATTATTCAATTCCAAATCTTTTGCAAAAGCATTCAAATCTTTGGTCTTCTTTGACTCCACCTCCGAAAACAGTAAATTATCACTGATAAAGGTACCACTTAAAGTATCATCATAACTTTCGGGAATAAGGGCTACTGATTTTTCACCAACCCAAGGTATGACATAAAAATAAGTCAGTCCGATTAAGGCAAAAACAACCATAGCCAGAACAAGATGCATTTTGAAACCAGAAGCGAGCAACTTTTCATACCAATTGATATGGTTGTTCTCTTTTCTGAATTTCTGAATGGCAGCTGCAAATGTAGTATTGCTGATTTTGAGGATCGCAAAACCATCGGTACTTTGTTTTTGCAACTGCAAAGAGTTTCCAAAATTTTCAAAACTAACAGTTGAAAGCAACCATTGATCCTGATGACCTGTTTCTGTTTCAAAAAGAAGCAAGCCTTTTTGCGTATCCAAAACCAATGAACAAGGCTGCGGAACAGCTGATTTGCCATCAAAAAAAATTCCCACGGACTGATTATTCATACTCTATACTATAAAATCAATGTCTAAAAAGTCACTAATATCGTCACCTGTTGCGTCTTTGAAATTCACTTCGGTTTGTTGCAAAGTGTTTAAATCAATCGTGCCATCCAGTTCAATATGATCAAATATAAACTTCATAGTTCTCGTAACAACCCAAGCATATCCAAGTCCAAGAGTAATAATAAGCAATAGGAAATTAACAATTATAAGACCCATAAAATCGACTCCCGTAGCTGTTGATGTAAATTCAATTCTTTTATCGTCTTTGTGTAAGGATAAATTATTAATATAGTACTCAAAAATATCTTTTTGCCACCAAAATGAGTAAATCCCCAAGGTTATGATACTTAAAAAGTAACCTTTAATGTTCATTAATAAATAATCCCCACCATCACCATCGTAATTCATTTCGGCATCACCAAAGCGAATGTTGCTCAAAACATAACTACGCAGGTTCATTTTAAACCAAGAACCATAAATACCAAGCGTTATTACAGTATAAAAAATCCATTTAAAAAAAAGTTTGACAAATTCACTTCTATCGCCTCTGTAACCAAAACGCACACCACGCCAAGAAGTTCTTGACATTCTGTACTTGTAAGAACCGTGAATTGCTAATGGCATAATAGCTATCACTATCAAATAAAACGATATTAATCCTACTGAGGGCATTTCTAAATAAATGAAAAGACCTAAAATTCCAAACAAGATTGCAAATAATATAATGACTTTTATAAAACCCTTAAACATTTCTTTCCCTGTACCATGAAAAGCAAAAGCATCATCATTTAAAGTTGTTTGCCCAAACATAAATTGGAGCGTTTTGGCTTTCGCCCAAGGATAATAAATTCCTAATGTAACAATTGTTAAAAGCCAATTGACCATGACGATTCCAAAAAAAGTTTTGCCTTTTCCTTTAAAATCTAATTTGTACTGCATCTTCTCTGGTAAAATTTCTTCCATAAATAGGTTTTATTTAGTTATTTGTAAGTTATAAGGGACTAAAAGTAATTTATTTTTAAAAAAAAAACTAATAAGTATTTTCTATTTGAAGATTAGTTATAAAAATGTTATTGATTATGGAAAAAGTATTTTATATAGTATCTTTGCGGTTAATTTAGACAAAATCAAGATAACACAATTGCCTGAAAATTCAAAGCTCTGATAATAAAGACACTACGTAATTTTCAACAAGCAAAATGTTATTACAAAACAACATAAACATGATAAAAGTTTCTGATACTGCCAAAAAGAAAATTATCAACTTAATGCAAGACGATGGTTTTGATGCCGCCACAGACTACGTAAGAGTAGGCGTGAAAAGCGGTGGCTGCTCTGGTTTGTCCTATGATTTAAAATTCGACAAGAACAAGGGAGATGATGATAAAGTATTCATTGACAATGATATAACAATTGCTGTAGAGAAAAAATCTTTTTTATATTTAGCAGGAACCGTTCTCGAATTTTCAGGCGGATTAAACGGAAAAGGATTTGTTTTCAATAATCCAAACGCCACTAGAACTTGTGGATGTGGGGAAAGTTTTTCTCTATAACCAAATAAAAAAAATTAAACCATTAAGAAATTAAGGTAATTAAGCCTTAATGCATCTTAATTTCTTAATGGTTTTAAAAAATAAAAATATGTCAAAATATACAGAAGACGACTTAAAAATCGAACTCGAAAATAAAGAATACGAATACGGATTTTACACGGAGCTGGAAGCCGAAACCTTTCCTATTGGTTTAAACGAGGATATCGTTCGTGCTATTTCGCACAAAAAGGGAGAGCCACAATGGATGACCGATTGGCGCCTAGAGGCTTTTCGTGCTTGGGAGCAAATGATTGAACCGGAATGGGCCAATGTAAGCTACACCAAACCTGATTTTCAAGCGATTTCCTATTATTCCGCACCAAAAGCAGTCGACCCTAATAAAACATTAGACGATGTAGATCCTGAACTTTTAGAAATGTACAAAAAGTTAGGTATCTCTGTCGATGAGCAAAAAATGATGAATAATGTAGCCATGGATATCGTAGTCGATTCGGTTTCTGTTGCAACTACTTTCAAAAAAACATTGGGCGAAAAAGGAATTATTTTTATGAGTATTTCCGAAGCTATTAAAGAGCATCCAGAATTAGTTCGCAAGTATTTAGGTACTGTAATTCCACAAAAAGACAATTATTATGCAGCTTTGAATTCGGCTGTTTTCTCCGATGGATCTTTCTGTTATATTCCAAAGGGCGTTCGTTGCCCAATGGAACTTTCCACTTATTTTAGAATCAATCAAGCCGGTACAGGGCAATTTGAAAGAACCTTACTTGTTGCCGATGAAGGCAGTTATGTATCGTACTTAGAGGGTTGTACGGCTCCAAGTCGTGACGAAAATCAATTGCACGCGGCAGTAGTCGAATTAATTGCGCTTGATGATGCCGAAATAAAATATTCAACCGTACAAAACTGGTATCCTGGAAACAAAGAAGGTAAAGGTGGTGTGTATAACTTTGTGACCAAAAGAGGGATCTGCGAGAAAAACGCAAAAATATCTTGGACACAAGTAGAAACAGGTTCCGCTATCACTTGGAAATACCCATCCGTGGTCTTAAAAGGTGACAACTCAACTGGTGAGTTTTATTCGATTGCAGTGACGAACAATTTCCAGCAAGCTGATACTGGTACCAAAATGATCCATTTAGGAAAAAACACTAAATCAACGATTATTTCAAAGGGAATTTCTGCCGGAAGATCTCAAAATAGTTACCGTGGTCTGGTACGCATTTCACCTAACGCTGATAACGCAAGAAATTTTTCGCAATGCGACTCTTTGTTAATGGGAAATAACTGCGGCGCACATACTTTTCCTTACATCGAAAGTAAAAATCCAACTGCAAAAATAGAACACGAAGCTACAACGAGTAAAATTGGCGAAGACCAAGTTTTTTATTGCAACCAACGTGGAATCCCAACAGAAAAAGCAATTGCCTTAATCGTAAATGGTTTCAGTAAAGAGGTTTTGAATAAGTTGCCAATGGAATTTGCTGTGGAAGCTCAGAAGTTATTAGAAATTTCATTAGAAGGTTCAGTGGGATAAAAATTTGTTTAAAGTTTAAGGTTTAAAGTTGAGCAACTTATGACTAACTTTAAACCTTAAACAAAAATAAATGGCGACAATAACTAGGTTCGAAGATTTAGAAATTTGGAAAGAGGCTCGACGACTGGCCAAAGAAATTCATATTATTGCTGTAGAATCAAATTTAAAAAATGATTTCAGATTTAAGGATCAAATAAAAGCATCATCTGGCTCAGTAATGGACAATATTGCTGAAGGTTTTGAAAGAAACGGAAATTTAGAATTTAGACAATTTCTGTCTATCGCAAAAGGATCTGCTGGAGAAACAAGGTCGCAATTATACCGAGTTTTGGATTATAATTATATAAATGAAGAAGAGTTTGAAATTTTAAAAACTGACTTCGAAAATTTAAGTGGAAAAATAAACAATTTTATATCATATTTAAACAAGAAAGATTTTAAAGGCACCAAGTTTCAGTAAACACGAGAACTTTAAACTTTAAACTTTAAACAAAAAAAACATGTTATCAATAAAAAATTTACACGCCTCAATAGGTGACAAAGAAATATTAAAAGGGATAAACCTTGAAGTAAAAGCAGGAGAAGTTCATGCTATAATGGGTCCTAACGGTGCCGGAAAAAGTACGCTAGCTTCCATCATTGCAGGAAACGAAAATTACGAGGTAACTCAAGGTGAAATTGGATTAGACGGGGAAGACCTGGCTGATTTGGCACCAGAAGAAAGAGCACACAAAGGCGTTTTCCTTTCGTTTCAATATCCTGTTGAAATTCCTGGTGTTTCAGTAACTAACTTCATGAGAACGGCTATCAACGAAACACGCAAAGCAAACGGTAAGGAAGAAATGCCAGCTAATGAAATGCTAAAAGTGATTCGTGAAAAATCAGAATTATTAGAAATAGACCGTAAATTTTTGTCACGTTCTTTAAACGAAGGATTTTCGGGTGGAGAGAAAAAGCGTAACGAAATTTTTCAAATGGCTATGCTAGAACCAAAATTAGCGATCCTTGACGAAACCGATTCTGGATTGGATATCGATGCTTTACGTATTGTTGCTAATGGTGTTAATAAACTAAAAAGTGATAAAAATGCGATCGTAGTCATTACGCACTACCAGCGTTTACTAGATTATATCGTTCCTGATTTTGTTCACGTTTTGTACAACGGAAAAATTGTAAAATCTGGCGGAAAAGAATTAGCTCACGAGCTAGAAGAAAAAGGATACGACTGGATTAAAGCAGAAAATTAAAAATTGTTTCAAGTTTAAAGTTTTATTAGTTTCAAGTTAAGATACCTGAAACAAATAAAAGCCTGAAGCGAATAAACAAAATCTATGGCGACAATAAATCGGTTTGAAGATTTACAAATTTGGCAGGAGGCAAGACGCTTAGCAAAAGAAATACATCTAATTGCTGTTGAAACCGATTTGAAATCAGATTTTAGATTCAAAGAGCAAATTAAATCTTCTTCAGGTTCAGTAATGGATAATATAGCCGAAGGGTTTGAAAGAGATGGAAATCTTGAATTTAGATAATTTCTATCAATTGCAAAAGGTTCTGCTGGTGAAACAAGATCGCAACTCTATAGAATTTTAAATTTTGGTTATATCAATGAATCAAAATTTGAACTGTTAAAAAAAGATTATGAAAACCTCAGTGGTAAAATTAAAAATTTTATCACCTATTTAAATAAGAAAGACTTTAAAGGAAATAAGTTCCAATAGGTAAAACCTGAAACTTTAAACTTTAAACCTGAAACCAAATTAAAATGGAATTAAAAGAAAAATTAATCTCGTCGTTTATGGCTTTTGAGGAGCGCATCGATGTTCATGCTGAACTTCACGATGTACGCACAGCAGCACTAAAAAACTTTGAGAACAAAGGTTTCCCAACCAAAAAAGAAGAAGCTTGGAAATATACCTCACTCAATGCGGTACTAAAAAATGACTTTACCGTTTTTCCAAAACAAGAAAATACTGTGCAGTATTCTGATGTAAAAAAATACTTTTTACATGAAATAGACAGCTATAAAATAGTCTTTATTGATGGTGTTTTCAGTTCCCATCTTTCGGCTACAACGCATGAAGGTATAGATGTTTGCTTGCTTTCATCGGCATTGACTAAATCAAAATACAAAACAATTGTTGATACGTATTTCAATCAAATTGCAAATAAGGAAGAAAGTTTAACGTCTTTGAATACGGCTTTCGCCAATGAAGGAGCGTATATCAATATTCCGAAAAGTAAAGTAGCAGACAGACCAATTGAAATCATGTATTTCTCTACGGGAAATGAAGCCGCGCTTTTAGTACAACCTCGCAACTTAATAGTAGTAGGAGAAAATGCACACGTTCAGATCATCGAGCGTCATCAGAGTTTGAACGAAAATCCAGTTTTAACCAATTCAGTTACTGAGATTTTTGCTCAAAAACGTGCTATAGTTGATTTTTATAAAATTCAAAACGATACTCTTACTGCTAACTTGATCGATAACACTTACGTTTCACAACAAGAGGAAAGCAGTGTAGCTGTAAATACATTCAGTTTTGGTGGAAACCTTACGAGAAACAACCTCAATTTTTACCATTTTGGAGAAAGAATTGTGAGCTACCTGAACGGAATTACGATTATTGGCGACAAGCAACATGTAGATCATTACACACTGGTGCAACATGCTACGCCAAACTGCGAAAGCCATCAGGATTACAAAGGGATATTTTCTGATCGTTCAACGGGCGTTTTTAACGGGAAAATTTTCGTAGAACGAGAAGCTCAAAAAACAAATGCTTTTCAAAAAAGCAACAATATTTTATTGAGTGATAAGGCGACTATTAATGCTAAACCACAATTAGAAATTTTTGCAGATGATGTAAAATGCTCTCACGGTTGCACCATTGGTCAACTTGATGAAACAGCAATGTTCTACATGCAACAACGCGGAATCTCTAAGAAAGAAGCAAAAGCGTTAATAATGTACGCGTTCTCAAATGTGGTTATCGAAAGCATCAAAATACCAGAATTAAAACAACGAATCACCAAAATTATTGCTACCAAACTGGGCGTGAAAATGGGATTTGATTTGTAGTTTTTAAATACAAAGTTCCTTTATCTTTTTTATATTCCTTTAGTTTTTATTAATGTGATTCTAAACATTACGAACTATAATTAAAACAAGATAAATTAATCTGTAATATTTAGCATTTTTAGAACTAATGATGAAGGAATCGAAAAACCTATTCCAGACACATTTTCTCCTATTGCTTTCAAAGTATTAATGCCAATTATTTCGCCATTTGAATTTAATAATGGCCCTCCACTATTTCCAGAGTTTATATTGGTGTCAATTTGAATAAAATTAACACCATTAAACTCTCGATAACCACTAATTATTCCCTTGCTTATAGATTGTTGTAGTTTTTTATCTAATGGAGTTCCAATGGCATATACATCTTCGCCTAAATTGGTGCTGTTTTTATTAAATGACAATCCTTTACTGTTTACATCTACTTTTAATATTACCAAATCAAAATCTTTATTACTTTTTATTATTTCAGCATTTATTTTTTTAACTTTATCAATTCTTACAAATACTTTTTTTTCGCCTTCAATTACATGATAATTAGTTATAATGTATCCATTATCTGAAATAAAAACACCACTACCAAACTTTTTTTCTGTTTCAACAGTTACTACAGAGTTCGTAGTTTCTTTTAACATATCGGTTATGTTTTGATGTTTTTTTGGTATTGAAAGAACAATTTTTATTTTTTCGCCTTTAGATTGTTCCAAATGTTTTTTTTCTGTCGCTGCTAAAACATCATATAAAGATTCCGTTTCTAATAATTTTATTTCTGATAATGCAATCATTTTATGCAATATAAGTTCATAATCATTTCCAGTTCGATAATAGTCAATCGTAACTAAAAAACTTGAAACAGGTGTTTTTAAGTTTGACAAATCATATAATTGCCATTCACACTCAATCGAACATTTTCCAGAATAATCTCGAAGTAATCTACCTTTGAGATTAAAACTGAGCTTTTTTACAATTGGTTTGAAAATTAATTTCGGATTTTGAAGGTTAGACACATCTTTTTCAGAAATTTTATCAGAAAAATATTGAGCGGTTATATATGAATCTTTAAAAGAGTTTAAAACCCTAAACTGCATATTTTGGGGATAACCCAAATGCCTATATATGTCTTTATCTTTTAGCTTTTTCTTAATGCCATTAATCTTTCCAATTACACTATTTTCATCAATTTCAAGAATTGGATCTTCAATTCCGACTAAAATTGTAGTATCGTATTCTTTAAAAGTTTTAGTTAATTTTAATACATAATCGCTTTCTTCTATTCCAATTAAACAAGTACTACAATCGGAAATTAACTGAAAAAAAGAACTGTTTTTATTTCTTTTTTCAAGCAATTTAATTTCAATTGGATAATAATTTTCTTTGACAAATTTAATAGTAGAAATTTTTTTGTCAAGTTTATCTAGGTCAAAAGGAGTCGTACCAATTTTTACATTTTTATCATCTAGAATATCCGCACCAGACGGATTTGTTTTTATAAATCTAGAATTTTGTTGAGAATACAATTTAGAAATTGGGATCAAAAATATTAAAACAAGAAAAAACGAATATGATTTACGAAATAATAATGTCATAATTGATTAAATTATATATAAAAAACTTACTTTTGAAGTCATTTAAAATTAGGTAAACATAAAACAAAACAAATGAAAAATAAAATATTATTTCTATTAGCAGTACTTTATTCAACAATCAGTTCGGCACAGTTATCAGCAGTTGATTATAAAAGCAAAGAATTTAGCCAATTCAAAGCCTCGAAAATGCATGTTGTTTTATCAGGTGATAAAAAATATGATGAAGAAATTAAAAAAGTAATGAACGAGTTTTGGAAAGTCACGCCTTTTGATTTTATTAATCCGAATGAAGTTGAAAACAAACTACCTGAAAAAGAATCATCATTTATGATTTTGTTAACAATAGGAACATCTAAACCTCAACAATCGTATCATTATCTAGCAATAGTAAATGGTGGTCAAAAAAAACTTAATCGATATAATTATGAAGATTTAGTAGCGTATTGTCCGATTAATTATTACAAGGATGAAAATAAAATGTTTGACTGTTCTTATAGATTAAAAAACATGATCCAATCCATGATTTTGGTGATGGATCTAGTACAAAAAAATGATATTAAGGGCAATTCGAAAAACATTGTACAAGGATTGCAAGAAGTGTATAATAAAGACGCACAAAAAATTAAAGAACGAACTTTGCTTTTTTGCGATAATTCATTTGGAGGAAAACTAACTCAAGCGGATATTAGCGGAATTTATCCGTATAAATTTGAAATTTGTTCTAAGGAAAAAATAGCTAAAGTAATTAAAGATAAAAGTACCGAATATTATTATTTCCAACCTGGAATTACCTTAAACAAATCAATGTTTGTCTTTGATCCTGCAACAGGTGAAGTACTGTATTTTGATTATGATATGATGGGTTTAAATATAAACAAAGGAAATATCAAAGATTTAGCAACTAAAATAAGTCCTAAAAAATAATAATTATTTAAAGCTTTAATAAATAACCATAGTCCTTAAACCACAATTAGAAATTTTTGCCGATGATGTAAAATGCTCTCACGGTTGCACCATTGGTCAACTTGATGAAACAGCAATGTTCTACATGCAACAACGCGGAATCTCTAAGAAAGAAGCAAAAGCGTTAATAATGTACGCGTTCTCAAATGTGGTTATCGAAAGCATCAAAATACCAGAATTAAAACAACGAATCACCAAAATTATTGCTACCAAACTGGGCGTGAAAATGGGATTTGATTTGTAGTATAATTAAAACCTAATATACAAAACCCGACAAATTTTAGAAACCTGTCGGGTTTATTTTTAGGAGCTAATCCTGCTATACATTGCAAATGAAATGCAATGATCACCAAAATAAAATATCAAGTTGGTGAAGTACTCTTTTTTTGTAAAAACCTCAAAAAGCATTTTCATTTCTATCGGGGCTAAAAATTTATTTTTTGAATTTCTGTCAGCGAAAATTGTCGTAAATTTTAATCATAATCGTCTTTTAGACTTTGAGGGATTGTAATTTCTCCCAAGAAAACTTTTATTTGCCTGTAATAATAGAAGTCCAAAAAACATATAATTGTCAATGTTTTATAGTCAGTAAACTTAAATTAGACTACATTTGAGTACAATTAACATTTGTTTATTTAGACAAGTTTAGATTGATTTACTATTTCCCTAAAATAAATTATGGCGAAAATGAAATCAGCACTTCCAAAAAATACTCCTTTAACACTTTCAAAAAAGCAAAAGGTAACGCCAAATCAAAATTCTGACAAAAATGTTTCACCGTCTGAATTAAATTCTAAGCAAGAACTGGCTAAGGCAGCTCATGGCTTTCCTATAGTTGCAATTGGCGCATCGGCTGGAGGTCTAGAGGCGGTTACTCTATTACTACAAAACCTTTCGCCTACTACAGGCATGGCTTTTATATATGTACAGCATTTAAGTCCAGATCACAAAAGCATTTTACCTTATTTATTGTCTAAAGTAACTCAGATGAAAGTACAAGATATTGATGATATGGAAAAAATGATTCCTGATAATGTTTATGTAATTCCGTACAATAAAGAAATTGAAGTTGTCGATGGACATATAAAATTAATTCCCAGACCCGAAAAACGAAAATCAAATTTATCAATTGATTTACTCTTTTCATCATTGGCAGAAACGCATAAAGAAAATGTTATTGGAGTTGTGCTGTCAGGAAATGCTCATGATGGAACGGCTGGTTTAAAAGAAATAAAACAAGCTGGAGGTATTACTTTTGCTCAAGATGATTCGGCTAAATTTCCTAGTATGCCTCACTCGGCTATTGCTTCTGGACTAGTTGATTTTATTTTATCCCCAAAAGAAATTGGCTTGGAAATAAACCGAATTAGCAAACATCCCTTGACTACACAAAAACCAATAAAAAATATACCTGAATCGGAAATAGAAAATAATGATCCCGATTTACAACATATATTGCAAGTTCTTCACAAGAGCAAAAATGTCGATTTTAGTCATTACAAGATGAATACGATCAAGAGAAGGATAACTCGTAGAATGCTGATTCACAATATAAAAACATTAAAAGAATATGCGGCATTGCTTCTCTATCAAACTTCTGAAATTGATTTACTTTACCACGATTTACTCATAAATGTAACTGCTTTTTTTAGAGATACTGATGCTTTTTTACTTTTAAAAAATACAATTTTACCCAAAATTATAGAAAATAAAACTGTTGGCGAAAGTTTAAGAATATGGATTGCAGCTTGTGCAACAGGCGAAGAAGTATATTCTATAGCCATGTTGTTATTAGAAATTCAAGACCACACAAAAAATAACATTCCTCTTCAAATATTTGCATCAGACTTAAGTATAGAAGCCATTAATTTAGCGCGTATTGGTGAATATTCTGCCCATCAATTGGCAAATATTTCTCCAGAAAGATTGCAACGATTTTTTACTAAAACTAAAGATAAATATCGTGTTTGTAAATCCTTGCGAGATGTTTGTGTTTTTGCGCAACACAATATTTTGCTTGATCCACCATTTTCTAAAATGGACTTAATTAGTTGCCGCAATGTGCTTATTTATTTAGACACAATTGCGCAGAAAAAAGCTATTTCCACTTTTCATTATGCACTCACAGCTATCCGAAAGTTTTACTAAATAATAGAAAAACTGCCTCGACCCTTT